>JAEDHZ010000073.1 GCA_016292705.1 Clostridiaceae bacterium | reverse complement strand
CCTCAGCTTCTTCATTGCTAACAACAATATTGAGGCGATTCTCACAAACCTTATTTCACCGGTACTCTCAATTGTTGATGCTCTTGACACTGTGATTACAAGAGATCAGATTGATACTCTTCTCAAGTCGTTCATTAAGATCAACGGAAAGGGTTACGGTCTCACCGACCTGCTCAAGATTGCTGACAATAGAGGTGGGGATCTTGTCGAGCTTGTCAACGGTCTCCTCGGCAACATCAAGATCACCGATGAAAACGGCAACGAGGTTTATGTCCTCAACGCCCTGAGCAAAGACTTCTTCGTAGGTCTTGCACAGGCAGCGATCAAGGTTGATGAGCCGACCAGCGGTCTCGTAATCAACACGACCGATGTTACGAAGTGGCATACTGAGCTTGGAGACACAATCATGTATGTTCTCAAGTCAGTTCTCACAACCGACTTCCTGACAATTCTCACCAACGCTCTCGGACTCAAGGAAAACAATCCGGACGTTGCTGATATAGTCATGTCGCTTGCAGGTAAGGAAGAAAGCGTCGGAAATCTTCTGGTAACCTTCCTTAACAAGCACCTGGTTGCTTATGAATCGTACAATCAGCCTGAACTCAAGAAGACCGGTGTTGAATACTCAAGCGCAGCTGCACACGAACAGCTCAATGAGGCACTCGGAAACATTGACGGACTGATTCCGGCAATCTTCGCTCTGATCAAGTCAATTGACGCAACCTCGGTCAAGGAACTTGTATATAACCTTGTTCTTACTGACGACATTGCCAATACGCTCATCGCCGCAATCACGAAGCTCCTTGCAGGACTTCCTGCGGAAACGATTGACAAGGTACTCGGATATGTAAGAGATTTCACAACTCTCACGAACCTTGACATTTCACCGAAGGCCTTTGCTGCAGCTCCATTCGGAAGCCTTCTCAAGCAGTACATCACAAGCTCTGTTGCCATTGTTAACGAAGGCAAGGCAGCGGCAGACAAGGTTACTCTTGAGACACTCACATGGGCAGACGTATGGACGGCTCACAGTGAAGAGACCGGCGAAACGGACGAAGACGGCAACGCAATCCGCGAAGCTGTTCCGTATGCATTCGGAATCAAGACTACGAACGATCTTCTGAAGCTTGTTTCCGACCTTGTTCAGCCGCTTTCAGATATCCTTGCTCTCATCCTTATGGGTGGAACAGAGAGAGTTGATTTTGAAGGATTTGGCGTTCACAGTGGTAAATACATTGCTGCTTTTGAAGAAATTGCAATAATGGGTGGTAATGGTTACAACTACGCAATTGTACCGCTCCTTGAGATGCTCGGCGCAACGCCTATCACTCAGGACGAATACATTGCTGCCGTCAAGGCAAACCACAACAATACCCTTTATCCGGTTCTCAAGACTCTTCTTGACAGAGTTGATGAAATCCTTGACAAGCCGATTGCAAATGTATTGAGCATGCTCGCAAACATCGGATATGTTATCGGCACCGACAATATCGAGGTAATGGTTCAGAACCTGATTGCTCCGATCAACAGCCTCATCAAGCTTGTTGACCCGATCTTCCCGATCGCAATCAACATCAACCTCAACAACATCGGCGTTGAAGGCGCTCAGATTGTTGAGACCTACCTTGGCAAGATGCATCCGGGCGTTGGCGCAGGAATCCAGTTCACCCTCAAGGGCACAGAACTCGCTGAACTGCTTAACAATGTTCTCGGCGGTATCGCAGTCAACGGCAATGCACTCGGCATCAAGCTCGACCTTGACTGGCTCAAGCTTGCATCCAAGGCGGCTGCTGACACCAATTCGGATCTTATCGCTGACATAAGCAATTCGGCAATGAGCAACGAATATGATCTCTATACAGGTCTTTCAAAGGTCTCCGTATCTGAAAAGAATAAGGCTTATGTAACTCTCGGTTCAGACGGCAATGCTAAGACCTTCAGTACTGACTATGTAAATGTTGTAGGCGACAAAGCTGATACCTTCGTAATGCTTCTTAACCTCATAATCACTGAGGATAATGTTAATGCACTTCGCAAGGCACTCGGCAAGGAAGACGGCTTCGGCGAACCTATTGATTCACTCATTGATGCAATCATTAAGGATCCGTCAAAGATTATCGATATCCTCATCTCGCTTCTCGGCGGCGGTAAGGTTTCTTACATCCCGATCCAGAACAGAGATATCCGTCCGACAGGCGTTGACTACAGAACCTACTTCACTCTTACCAAGGCTAACGCAGATGTAATCGCTGCAAACCTTGATGAGCTTATCAACAGCATCCTCGTAAAGGCAGGCATGGGTACCTTCAAGGAATTCATTACTAAGAAGTACATTACTAATGACCTTATCAATACCCTCCTCGACAAGCTTGTTCCGCTCCTTGGCAGCGACAGCGTCGGCCCGATCCTTGAGGTTGTTAAGGACCTTGACATCAAGATTGACGACAAGCATATTGACGACAGCTGCGTAGGTATTGACCTCACAGCCACGGGCTATGCAAAGGCAACAACCTCCACCGTTCTTCGCAACAAGCTTAACGCAGCAGGCGAATGGAGCAAGGTAGGATCCTTTGCGGGAACCAAGTGGGGCTTCAAGGACGGCGATGTTCAGGGCTTCCTGAAGACAATCGCTCAGATTGTTACACCTCTCGGTCCGGTACTCAAGCTCTTACTTGCAGGAGAGAATTCAGTGCTTAAAGTACTTGACATCGTCAATATCGGCGGCAGCAACGGCTATGACTACGGCATCATCCCGATACTCGAAGCCTTTGGCCTTGCTTCCGAACAGGTCAAGACTCTTGCTGAATACAAGAGCTATGTCGGCAACGACAACGAAAAGGTTCTCGGCTATGTTCTTGAGAGAATCGGCTTCTTCGCTGAGAAGCTCCTGAACAAGCCTGTTGATACCCTTCTCGGAGTTCTTCCGAATCTTGGATACTTCCTCTCCAATGAAGGCCTCTATCTGGCAGTAAGAAATATCCTTGCTCCCATCTATGCAGTTCTTGAAGTTATTGCAGAGGTTTACAAGATTGACTTCATCGGCGAAATCAAACTTGAAAAGATTCTTCATAACATTAACTTCAACATCTTCGTTGCGGGTAACAAGTATGACTTCAAGATTCCGGAAATCAACTTCTATAAGCTTGCCGAACTCGGCGGCGAAACAACGAAGCAGATTGCAACTTCACGCACAAAGGCTGCAAACTCCTTCTCAATTCCTGTTGATCCGTATCCGTACATCGACAACTATCCGACCGGTTACGAGACCTACACCAACAAGAATACTCAGACCTACATTGTTGCTGATAAGGGCGATACCCTCACCCTCATCCTTACCTGGGCTCTTGAGATGTTTGGTGACGCCCACAACAGAGAAGCTCTTGTTCAGTGGCTTACCGATGTCTTTGAACTCCAGAGCGGAATGCAGCAGACAGTAAGATACGGCATCAACAAGATGTTCGATACCTGCTCGAATTACAATGTACCTGACATCATTGTTGCTTCCATTCTCCAGGCTCTCGGAATGGGCATCACAATCGACTCTGCAGTACGCGGCGATGTTGTCAAGATCAACCAGATCTTTGATGATGTCCTGAAGGCTCTCTCATCCAACAAGCACTGCGCATACGCAGGCATCGCAGAGGTTATGGAAAGTCTGACTGGCGTATGGCTTGAAACAGTCGGTACACACGATGAATATCACGATGCAGAACAAGAAGCTGAGGAATCACTCAACTGGTTCCAGAGACTCCTTGCAAAGATCAAGGCGTTCTTCCAGAAGATCTTCGGCATCTTCCGCTGAGTGAAAACATTGTAAGTTGCTCACGGTTCACAAACAAAATCACCCCGGCTCGAAAGAGCCGGGGCTTTTGTTATGCACAATAGTGTCAAGGAAGTCAAAGGTATACTTATGCGCTCAATATTGTAGCTGTGTGTGGTTTTTCACATCAACAGCTTCAGTATCACAACTGCAATTGCAGCGCCGCAGAGGGCAGAAAAAACAAGCCTTATGACTTCGGAATAACGGTTGCGTCTGAGTTTTGTCGGCGGGGGCAGGGTGGAGGCCTCCGCAATCATGCCTGCCCGTTCCCGGATTTTTCCCTCACTAACAGTAGCATATTCAGGTTTTATAAAAAACATTATTTTTTCAAAATACTCACACTGAGTCTCGTTGACTTCAACAACCTGGCGATTAACCCCTTTTATCATTGAATACCGCTCCTTTTTTTGAGCAAACGCCAAAAAAGCGCAACGGGCGTTCACTTTGTTTGTTTTATTTATTGTGCACAGTAATAATAACAATATTCTGCATGTGGTTTACATTAAAAAGTGAAAAGGTGGTAATCTCTGAAAGAGCATGAAAAATAAATTTTCGTCAAATCGTTTCAATTATAATTGTTTGTAGTTAACATGGTTTTCAACACCGGTGTGGAAAACTATGTTGAAAATGTTGGGAAGTATAGCAAATTACTATTATTTTCCAAATATAAGCCGTGTTGAAAGTGAAGAAAAGATTTTCAACATTGATGTTGAAAGAAAAAACAGAGCTTTTTTGTCGTAATATGCAAAGAACCCTTGCGACACATTAAAAAAAGTGATATTATAAAATAAGTGACACTTTTGAAAATACACTCCGAAAGGAAAGAGAAATAATGGAAAACAATGCCCCCGAAAAGAGAAAGAGAATACTGAGTTGCATTCAGCCGTCCGGAATTCCGACACTCGGCAACTACCTTGGTGCGCTCAAAAATTGGAAAACACTTTCAGAGGATTTTGATTCCGCTTTTGCCGTTGCAGATTTGCACGCAATCACCGTCAGACAGGAGCCTGCAAAATTCAGAAAGCAGATTACCGAAGTTCTTGCCCTTCTTCTCGCAATCGGTCTTGATCCGGAAAAGAGCATTGTTTTCATTCAAAGCCATGTTCCGGCACATTCCCAGCTTGCGTGGATACTCAACTGCTATACTCAGTTTGGCGAAATGAGCCGCATGACGCAGTTCAAGGACAAGTCCAAGGCACACGCAGACAATGTTAATGTCGGTTTGTTTTCATACCCGGTTCTCATGGCTGCCGATATTCTCCTTTATCAGGCTGACCTTGTTCCTGTGGGAATTGACCAGAAGCAGCACCTCGAAATTGCCCGTGACATTGCAAACCGGTTCAACACAATATATTCGCCGACATTTACCGTTCCGGAACCATACATCGGAAAGCAGGGTGCAAAGGTAATGTCGCTCCAGGATCCGACAAAGAAGATGAGCAAATCCGATCCGAACCCGAAAAGCTATGTTTCGGTTTTTGATACGCCGGATGTTATCGTCAAAAAGATCAAGAGCGCTGTTACCGACTGCGAGGGAAAGGTCTGCTACGGCGAGGGCAGGGACGGTGTGAACAACCTTATGTCGATTTATTCCTGCTGCACCGGCCTTGATTACGACAGAATTGCTGCGGATTTTGAAGGCAAGGGCTACGGCGAGTTCAAGGCCGCTGTTGCGGAAGCTGTTGTTGAAGAACTGCGCCCCGTTCGTGAACGCTTTGACCGTTATATGGGTGACAAGGCTTATTTGCTTGATGTTGCGGCAAAGGGTGCCCAAAGGGCCTCTTCAATTGCCGACCGGACGCTTAACAAGGTTATGAAAAAAGTCGGTTTTGTTTTGCCGAAATAATGTGGTTATGATTTAAAATTGACATTACGCTGTGTTCGTGCTATACTGAAACAAATACGAAAGGCAGGCGAAAAGAATGAAAAAGTTGAAAAAGCTTTTTGCATTGATTGTTGTTGTTTCAATGCTTTGTTCTTTTGCGTTTGTCTTTTCCCTTTCGGTCTATCCGAACCATTTTCACCTTTGTCCGGAAAGGGGCTGTGCTGCCTGCGCCGTTGTCAATTTTGCGCAGACACTGTTTAAAACGCTGAGCTTTACTTCCATGTTTTCTGTGCTTGTTTTCATTCTCAGCAAGCAAAGGTTTGTTTTTCTCAGTCGTATTCTGCCCGTAAAAACCCAAAGCGAAACACCTGTTTCACTCAAAATTAAAATATCAGCCTGATTTTTTTGAACAGGATAACTGCGCCTTTTTTTAGCAAAGAGCGGTATCCTGTTCTGTTTTTATCTCAAAATATTGTAAATTAGAAAATAGAGGTAATTTATTATGAAAAAAACATTGGTAATACTGATGTCTGTTGTTATTCTCTTTTCATTTTTCTGCGCCTGCTCGGCTCAAAAGGAGGGAGAGGTTAGCTCCAACGCTTCAATCTCGGCCGCAACCGCAACGCCGACGAATGAAAAAAATCTTTCTGTTGTTTGCTCAATCTTTCCGCAGTATGATTTCTGCCGTGAGATTATGGGTGAGGACGCCGACATTGAACTACTGCTCAAAAGCAAGGTGGATTTGCATAATTATAAGCCGTCAGCCGAGGATATACTCAAAATCAAGAATTGCGATCTGTTCATTGACATAGGCGGTGAGTCGGATGAGTGGGCAGAGGATGCCGTTGAATCGGCTAATAACAAAAATCTCTCCGTTCTCTCCCTGATTGATCTTGTTGAAGCGAAGGAAGAAGAAGCGCTTGAGGGAATGGAAGCAGAGGAGCACGACGATGACGATGATGAGCACGAAGAGGACGAGCATGTCTGGACATCGCTGAAAAACGCTGAAAAAATTGTCCGTGCAATCGCCGAAAGACTTGTTGCCCTTGATCCGGAAAACGGCGGGAAATATCAAATGAACGCAGATTCATATATTGCAAAGCTTTCCGCACTTGAAAAGCAGTATGACGAAACAATAAGAACCGCAAAAAGAAAAACCCTTGTTTTTGCTGACCGCTTTCCGTTCAGATATCTTGCGGATGATTATTCGCTTGAATACTTTGCTGCTTTTTCCGGCTGTTCAGCGGAAACCCAGGCAAGCTTTGAAACAGTTGCTTTCCTTTCCGAAAAGGTCAAGGAAAGGGGACTTCCCTATGTTCTTGTCATTGACGGTTCAGACGGCTCTGTTGCCCAAACAGTGGCTTCACAGAGCGGTGCAAAAATCATGACGCTTGATTCCTGCCAGTCCGTTTCCGAGGACGAGATTGCAGGCGGAAGCAGCTATCTTTCAATCATGGAAAAGAACCTTGATGTTCTGAAAGAGGTGCTTAACTGATGGAACTGCTTTCGCTCAAGAATGTCAGCGTCGGCTATGAGGGAAAACCGGTTGCGCAGAACATTTCTTTTTCGCTGAATCAGGGTGATTATCTTTGCATCATCGGCGAAAACGGCGCAGGAAAATCAACCCTAATGAAAACGCTGCTTTCGCT
>JAEDHZ010000072.1 GCA_016292705.1 Clostridiaceae bacterium | reverse complement strand
AAAATGAAAGAACAACTTGAAGCCATCCGCAACAGTGCGATAGCCGAGCTTCAGAATGCTTCCGTTTTGCAGGACCTTGACGCAATCCGTGTCAGATTCCTCGGCAAAAAGGGCGAGCTTACCGCAATCTTAAAGCAAATGGGTAAGCTTTTCGCAGAAGAAAGGCCTGTTATCGGTCAGCTTGCAAACGAAATCCGTGCCGACCTTGAAAACAGAATTTCCGCAAAAATGGATTCAATCAAGGAAAGGCTTCTTGAAGAAAAACTCAAGAACGAAAAAATTGATGTCACCCTCCCCTCCGGAAGAGTTCCGCTCGGTCACAAGCATCCGCTTTCAATCGTGCTTGACGAGGTTAAGGATATTTTCTTCGGCATGGGATTTTCCGTTGCCGCAGGCCCGGAAATTGAATGGGATTACTATAACTTTGAAGCTTTGAATATTCCGAAGAATCACCCGGCAAGAGACACTCAGGACACATTTTATATTACTGAGAACATGCTGCTCAGAACTCAAACCTCTCCCTGCCAGATTCGTGTTATGGAAAATCAGGCTCCGCCGATCCGTGTTATCGCTCCCGGTCGTGTTTACCGTTCTGATGCCGTTGACGCAACACATTCGCCCATCTTCCACCAGATTGAGGGTCTTGTTGTTGACAAGGGCATCACAATGGCTGACCTCAAAGGTTGCCTTGAAGACTTTGCAAAGAGTCTTTACGGCGAAGAAACAAAAATCAGGCTCAGACCTCACCATTTCCCGTTCACCGAGCCTTCATGTGAAATTGATGTCTCCTGTTTCAACTGCGGCGGAAAGGGCTGCCCGATGTGCAAGGGCGAAGGCTGGATTGAAATTCTCGGCTGCGGAATGGTTCACCCGAAGGTTCTCAAAAACTGCGGTGTTGACCCCGATGTTTACAGCGGTTTTGCTTTCGGAATCGGTCTTGAAAGACTTGTTATGTTCCGCTTCAACATTGACGATATGCGTCTTCTTTATGAAAACGATGTACGTTTCCTGAACCAATTCTAAGGAGGTGTTTTAAGAATGAATCTTTCAAAAAAATGGCTGCTTGATTTTGTTGACCTTGATGTATGCGACAAAAAATTTGCCGATGAAATGACTCTGTCCGGCTCAAAGGTTGAAGCTTTTGAGGTTGAGGGCGAAGAGCTTAAAAATATTATCACAGGAAGAATCGACTCGCTCACCCGTCATCCTGACTCAGACCACATGTGGGTTTGCTCGGTGAACATCGGCAAAGACGAGAACATTCAGATAGTAACCGGCGCACAGAACCTCAAGGAAGGCGATGTTGTTCCCGTTGCAATGGATGATTCCTATATTCACGCAGGTCAGCATATTGTTAAAGGCAAGCTGCGTGGTGTTGAAAGCAACGGTATGCTTTGCTCTCTCGGCGAACTCGGTCTGACTGTTCACGACTTTCCGTATGCTATTGAGGACGGCATATTTGTTCTCGGTGATGACTGCGACAAAACACTCGGCATTGATATCCGTGAATCAATCGGTCTCAACGATACCGTTACCGAATTTGAGATCACTTCAAACAGACCGGACTGCCTTTCCATCATCGGTCTTGCCCGTGAGGCTTCGGCAACCTTTGGTGTTCCGTTCAAAAAGCACGAGCCGAGCGTCAAAGGCTCCGGCGGAGATGTTAATGATCACCTTTCCGTTGACATTCTTAACCCGGAACGCTGCTATCGCTACTGCGGCGCTGTTGTTCAGAATGTCCGAGTCAAGCCCTCTCCCCGTTGGATGAGAGAGAGACTTCGTGCCTGCGGGGTTCGTCCCATCAACAACATTGTTGACATCACAAACTATGTTATGCTTGAATACGGCCAGCCCATGCACGCTTTTGACCTGCGTTTTCTTGAAGGCAACAGCGTTATTGTCAGAACCGCAAAGAACGGCGAAAAAATCACCACCCTTGACGGCATTGATCGAGAACTCACCGAAGAAATGCTTGTTATTGCGGACAAGAACAAGCCCGTTGCCGTTGCCGGAGTTATGGGCGGCGAATACAGCGGCATTATGGACGACACAAACACAATCGTTTTTGAAAGTGCCTGCTTCAACGGTCCGACAACAAGAATCACCGCAAAGAAGCTCGGCATGAGAACCGAGGCAAGCGGAAGATATGAAAAGGAGCTCGACCCTGAAAGCTGTCTTCCTGCGCTCATGCGTGCTCTCGAACTTGTTGAACAACTCGATGCCGGCGATGTTGTCAGCGGTATAATTGACTGCGACAAATCCGTTAAAAAGGACAGAACTCTCCCCTTTGATCCGCAGTGGGTCAACGACTTTATCGGCATTGATGTTTCGGCTGAAGAGCAGAAAAAGATTCTTGAATCCATTGATTTCAAGGTTGAAAACGGTGTAATTTCCGTTCCGTCATTCAGAAACGACATTGAGCATCAGGCGGATGTTTCCGAAGAAATTGCCCGTTTTTACGGATATCAGAACATTCCGAACAGGAAGCTCGGCGGCGTTGCCAACGCAAAGCACACGCCGGAGCAGAACATGGAGCAGCTTGTTTCCCGCACCCTCCTCGGCTGCGGACTTTCGGAGATTGCAACATTCTCTTTCATCAGCCCGAAGCATTATGACAAGATAAGACTTCCTAAGGATGACCCGAGAAGAAGCGGTGTTGTCATTTCCAATCCGCTCGGCGAAGACACAAGTGTTATGAGAACCACAGTTATCCCCTCAATGCTTGATGTTCTTTCAAGAAACTATAACAACAGAAACGCTGCTGCATCACTCTTTGAGGTTTCAAACGAATACATCTGGAATTCAGCCGAAAAGCTTCCCGATGAGAATGTTAAAGTAACCCTTGGAATGTATGGCGAGGGCTGCGACTTCTTCAGTCTAAAGGCTGTTATTGAGGAACTGCTTTATGTTACAGGCGTTTGCGGATACGACTTTGTTGCAGTTACGGACGATCCGACCTTCCACCCGGGAAGAACGGCAGCAATCATGCTCGGTGATGTTCAGATAGGTTACCTTGGCGAAATTCATCCCGCAGTTCTGGGCAACTATGAGATAGGAGTTAAGGCTTATGTCGGCCAGGTCGACTTTGCTTCACTCATAAAGTACGGCAACCTCAAGCGTGTTTATAAGCCGTTGCCCCGCTTCCCGGCTTCAAACCGTGACCTCGCTTTCGTTTGCGACATTGATGTTCCGGTTATGACACTTGAAAAAGCAATTTCCGCAGCAGTTGGCAACATTCTTGAAAGCATCACACTCTTTGACGTTTATGTCGGCTCACAAATTCCGGAAAACATGAAAAGCGTTGCTTTCAGTATCAAGATGCGAGCCGCAGACCGTACTCTCACCGATGATGAGGCGGATTCGGCAATGAAAAGAGCCATTGACGCACTTGCAGAAATGGGAATCAAGCTCAGAAGCTGATTAAACAACATAATGAAAAGCCGTACCTTTGCTCAACACGGGTACGGCTTGTTTTTCAAAGAAAGGAATTTATTATGCTGACAGAACATGACCTCCAAAGAATCAACGAACAAAGCATCGGCAACATGGAGAACCTTGAAGAAGAACAAAAATGCGGCTGTTTTTTTTGCGGAAAAATCTTCAGTTCCGAGGAGATTACGCAATATATTGATGATGAGGAAGGCGACACAGCCGTTTGTCCTTTTTGCAAAACCGACTCCGTTATAGGCGAGAGTTGCGGCTTTGAAATAAGCGAAGAACTGTTGAAGGAAATGCACGACTATTGGTTCTGAACAAAGCTTATATCTGCCTTGCTATCCGGTCAAACCTGTAGTCATTATCATAGCTGATGGCTCCCGAAGACCGGTATACACTCAGAACAAGACCAACAGCAAGATAAAGACTGACAACGGACGAGCCGCCTGCACTTATGAACGGAAGTGTGATTCCGATAACCGGAAGAAGCTTGAGACACATTCCTATGTTGATGATGGCCTGCGCAATAATCATAAACATTACGCCATAGCAAATCATTGAAGCGGCATAGTTGTTTGAGCGTCTTCCGACATAAATTATCCTGATTGCAAGAAAAGCAAAAAGCAAAAGTACACCAAAAGCGCCAATCAGTCCGATTTCTTCGCAGATTACTGAAAAAATCATGTCGTTTGCGCTTTCCGGAACAAGGCCGCTTTGAGTAAATTCGCCCTTGAAAAGTCCCGAACCGAAGAATCCGCCCTCACGGATTGCATTCGCCGCCTGCTGCTGCTGATAAATCTCATTAGGATATGACTGCGGATCAATCAGTGCAAGAATACGGTCACGCTGGATATTATCGAAAACCTTATACCAGACAACCGGCAATGCCGCCACAACAGCAATTAAGCCAAGCGGGAAATATGCCCAATGAACACCGGCAATGAACATCATTCCGATGAACATCAAAATGAAAATGAGGGCAGAACCCATGTCTCCAGTATAAACAACAAGTGCTATTGGTATCATTGCATGAATACAGAGGAAGAACACATTTTTGACGCTTGAAAGGTCGTTTTTGAGAACACTCAGGTGTTTTGAAAAGGTTATAATAAATCCGATTTTCAGTATCTCCGACGGCTGGAGATAAAGCGAGCTTGTTATTCTCAGCCACGACCTTGCATCCTCACGGCCATTTGGTGCATCGCCGAACGGTATCAGAAGAAGCATCAAAAACAGAGATCCTGCGGCAATAACCGGCCAGAGCTTCAATATAATGTCATAGTCGATAAACGAAATAACAAGGCAGGCAATAAGACCGAGACAAAGCGCAAGCACCATAACCTTTGCATCACGGGAAAGGAGTGCTCCGTCCGCTGTTCTGTGGGTTGCGGAGGAAACCATTACAGTTCCGACAGCCGAAAGAAGAAGGCACAACAGCAAAAACAGCTTGTCGGTTTCCTTTACGGCTTTTTTCAGTTGTTTATATATCAAATCAAACCACGTCCTATGCTTTTCGGTCAATCAGTCAGAAATTTGTCAGAAATATTCTGTTCATCAGCAGCAATTATATAATATTTCAAGCGATATTTCAAGTGATTGCGTTGACTTCTCGCCGTTTTGTGATACAATATATCTATTATTCAGCAAGGAGAAGTCGACACTGTGTCGGCAGAAAAATATGTTCATTACTCAGACCAACAGCGTTGAAGAAACCGAACTGCTTGCGCAAAGAATTGCAAAAAAGCTTTCCACTCCGGTTGTTGTTGCGTTTTTCGGAGGACTTGGAATGGGGAAAACCGCATTCACAAGAGGACTTGCAAAAGGGCTCGGAATCGACTGTGATGTTACAAGCCCCACCTTTGCACTTGTCCATGAATATCATGGAGACGGGATTACGCTGTATCACTTTGATATGTACCGCATTGAAACATGGGATGACCTTTACTCAACCGGTTTTTTTGACTATTATCAAAAAGGCTCTGTAATTGCCTGCGAATGGAGCGAAAACATTGAAAACGCCCTTCCGGAAAACACTTTGCGCATATACATTGAACGGGGCGAACACGACGAACAGCGCAACTTTAAAATTGAGGGATACGGTGAATATGAAGATTTTGTCTGTTGACACAAGCGCAGTCTGCGCTTCGGTTGCCGTTACGGAAAACGAAAAAATTATCAGCCTTTGTTCAACCAACGCAGGTCTGACTCATTCAAGAACACTTTTGCCGATGATCGATTCGGCGCTCAAAAACTCTGAAACAGCTCTTTCGGATATTGACTGTTTCGCCTATTCGGCAGGTCCGGGCTCATTCACGGGAATACGAATTGGTGTTGCGGCAATCAAGGGGCTTTCGGACGGCACAGAAAAAAAGTGCATTTCTGTTTCAACCCTTGAAGCACTTGCGTATAACCTCATCGGTCAGGATGTTATCGCCTGTTCAGTAATGGATGCAAGATGCAACCAGGTCTACTGCGCCGTTTTCGACATCTGCGGCAACACGGTAAACCGACTTTCAGACGATGAAGCACTGGCAATTGACGAGCTTTCAAAAAAGCTTGCGCAATACAGAAAAAAAATCATCTTTGTCGGTGACGGAGCTGAACTTTGCAAGAACAAAATCGGCTATGAAGCCGCGCCTCCGCTATTAAGATTTCAGAATGCCGCAAGTGTCGGAATCTGCGCATATAAGAATTTCAGCGAAGAAAAACTGCTTTCTGCCGCCGCTTTGATGCCGGTATATCTCAGACTTCCGCAGGCAGAAAGAGAACTCAAAGCAAAAAAACTGAACAACAAATAAAACATAAGGAGATTTGACAATGATTGCATTAGGAGCAGACCACGGAGGATTCTTCCTCAAAGAAGAAATCAAGAAGCATCTTGAAGAAAAAGGCATTGATTACAAAGATTTCGGAACATATTCGTCCGATTCCGTTGACTATGCAAAAATTGCTTATACAGCCTGCAAAAGCGTAACGAGCGGCGAATGTGAAAAAGCAATCCTTTGCTGCGGAACAGGCATCGGCATTTCTATGGCAGCAAACAAAGTCAAGGGAATTCGTGCAGCCTGCTGTTCGGATTGGTTCAGCGCAAAGTTCACCCGTCTCCACAATGATGCAAACGCACTCTGCCTTGGCGGAAGAGTTGTTGGCGCAGGACTTGCGCTTGAAATGGTTGATGTTTTCCTTTCCACCGAATTTGAAGGCGGAAGACACCAGAGAAGAGTTGACCAGATTTCTGCAATTGAAAACGAAACATTCGAGGACTGAATCTAAAATATATAATCATCGCCGCCCGGCAAACTTGAGGGCGGCGATTTTTTTAGTAATCACTTCTTTTTAATCGGAATCCAGATTTCGCAATAATACTCTTCGTCGAGCGTTCCTTTTTCATATTTTGACGGATCGTCATAATACTCAACGCAATAACCGGCAGCAAACTCATAGTCTTTTATTGCCGGAAGCCATTCTGTATAAATCTTGTTGTTGACATCCTGCAAGGCATCAGGCATTGCTCCGACGCAGGGAAATACAGCCCATGTGAAAGCCGGAATTGTTCTTGTTTCAAAACTCTCCGGAACTTTCCTTTCCGGCAAATAGGGATCGGCAATCATATACTCAAAAATCTCCTGCCCCATTGTTTCATCAATGTTGATGCCGTATGAGCCGCATACCACTTCACCTTTTCCGCTTTCGTAGTGTTCTTTCCAGAAAAGCGGTATGCTATTCTTTGCGCCCTCATAGCTGAACTTTTTTACATTTGCAATAACGGTGAATTCGTCCTTGTTTACTATTTTGTAATCCATAGTATAGCCTCCCTCAAGAGAAAATTTGATTTTCAGCGGAGCAAAGGATTTGAGCATGACG
>JAEDHZ010000071.1 GCA_016292705.1 Clostridiaceae bacterium | reverse complement strand
ATACTTTGACTTTATTTTTTACAAAAAATGGGTCACATCTATTTACAACGCAGAATTCATCTTAACAATTCATTAAAGTTTTTATTGCATTTTTCATGATTTATGTTATAATTGTTATAATATCAAAGATTCAAAGGAGGAATTCTTCAATGCGTGCAAAAAAACTGATTTCTGTTGTTCTTTCTGTTTGTTTGGTGATGTGTCTTTTTGTTCCGATGTTTACTGCCTCGGCGGCAATTGACTATCCCATCATCTATATCCGGGGATTCGGCGGTCCCATTTATTCCGACAACGCTCACCCGTCAAGTGAAAATCAGATTTATCCCACCGGAGCTGATGTCGGTGCAATCTTTTCCGAAGCGCTCAAGCCTTGTCTGACCGAGCTTGCCGCCGGAACAGTCACAGGAAACTATGACAAATACATAGACGAGCTTTATAATGCCCTTGCACCGATTTATACGGATCTTCTGCTCGACAAAAACGGTGAAGCTTCCGACGGTTCGGGCTGCGGAGGTACAGGCGGCTGGATAAATAATTATGATTACTACAACGCATACATATTCGATTATGACTGGCGTCTTTCACCGGTCCAGCTCGCCGAAGAACTCAAGGATTTTGTTGACCAGATAAAAACACAGACAGGCAAAAACAAGGTCAACATTGTCGGTCGTTGCCTCGGTTCCAATATCGTTGCAGCTTACATTGTCAAACACGAGGACCACGCAAAGGAAAGCCTCAACAGTATCCTGATGTATATGCCCTCCGCTGTGGGAATCAATATGCTCGGTGCGCTCTTCTCGGGCAATATCAAAATCAATTCCAATCAGCTTGACAGATTCCTTGATTATTGTATTAAACACAAAGCAGAGGATCTTATTGAGGATCCGACAACAAGGGACATGCTTGCCTCTCTTGTCACCTTCCTGAATCAGGTGCGTGTTCTCGGAGTCGGTGTTGATGTTCTCCAATATATTATCGACAGGGTAAAGGACGATGCAGTTCCCCGTCTTGCACTTGCCTGCTACGGTTCTTTCCCGTCTTATTGGGCAATGGTTGACAGCGATACCTACGAAGAAGCAAGAGATTTCATGTTCAAAGGCATTGAGGATGAATATGCCGGCATGATTGAAAAAATTGACGACTATCATTACAATGTTCAAACCAAGTTGTATGACACCATAAAGGACTTCGAAAAATGCGGTATTTATACAAGCGTTATCGCAAAGTACAATCTCCCGATGTTCCCGCTTTATGAGGAATGTGAAGAAACAGGAGATATGTTTACAGGTCTTACAGAGCTTTCGTTCGGTGCAACAAGCGCAAAGATTGAAAGAACTCTTCCGAAGAGCTATATTGACTCGCTCGCAGACAAGCGTTTTGTTTCTCCCGACAAAAAGGTTGACGCTTCCACCTGTCTTATTCCCGAAAGAACATGGTTCATCAAAAACCTTTATCATTCTCTTGTGCCCGAATGTGTTGACGAACTGATTTACGAAATCTTTGCGAATAACGGAAAGCTCACGGTATTTGACAACGAAAAATTCCCGCAGTATCTCAACTATGACGAGGAAACTATGACCATATCGCCCGTCACCGAACCCGATGAGGCTCAACCGGCAGCCGGAACGCTTGAAAAATTCATCAAATCCGTTTTCGCCTTGTTTACAAATTTCTTCAGAATTCTGACGAAGCTCATGAAGGGCGAGATAGTAATCGGCAAAAAATAAACCGGTTATTTGGCTGTCGCCATGATTGTATATCAAAGGTGACTGTAAAACAACTCAAAAGTCCGGGATTCACGATCGGAGTGAGTCCCGGACTTTTTGAGTAAAAACCCGTAATGAGTAAAAAAACGTAAGTTGAAAGAAAGAATTTTAGGGTACAGCAAATAAACCGGCTGCTTTCCTTAACCGCTTTTCTTTCCGGAGCACTGCGCAAATTCTTCAAAACCGCAAAAAAATTTCAAAAAATGCTTGACATTGCCGTAACTCCATGTTACTATGTTACCACGCTAAAGCGTGAGATACGCAAACCACGCAAACAAAATCAGGGCCTTATGGCTCAAAAGGAGCAGTTTATTATGAGTAAAAAAATTATCGCACTCGTTCTTGCCGTTCTTGTTGCGGCAATCGGTTTTGTTTTCGTTGCCTGCAACGGAAATGAAGAACCTTCAACCTCAGCCCCCGCAGACTCAAGCGACACTTCAGCCGCTGCCGCAGACAGCGACCTTGAATATGTTAAGAACAAGGGCAAGCTTGTTGTCGGCATCACCGAATTTGAACCCATGGATTACAAGGACAAGGAAAGCGGAAAGTGGATAGGCTTTGACGCTGACCTTGCAACAGCCTTTGCAAAAGAGCTCGGCGTTGAAGTTGAATTTGTTGAAATTGTTTGGGACAACAAAATCATTGACCTCAACGGAAAGAACATTGACTGCGTCTGGAACGGCATGACCCTTACCGATGATGTCAAAGCCGCAATGGAAACCTCAAAAGCATACTGCAACAACGCTCAGGTTGTTGTTCTTCCGGCAGACAAGGTTGATTCCGTCAAGACCGTTGAGGACTGCAAAAAGCTCAACTTTGCGGTTGAAAACGGCTCCGCAGGCAAAAAAATGGCTGAAGCCAACGGCTTCAAGTTCACCGAGGTTTTAACACAGGCGGACGCTCTTTCCGAGGTTGCAAGCGGCACAAGCGACGCAGCAATCATCGACTCCCTCATGGCCGGCGCAATGGTTGGCGAGGGAACCGGCTTTGCAACACTCAAGACCACAGACATCAAGCTCAACAGCGAGGAATACGGTGTTGGCTTCCGCAAGGGTTCGGAGCTTGCCGCAAAACTCAACGACTTCTTTGCAAAGAGCCTTGAGGACGGCTCAATGGAAAAGCTTGCCGAAACCTACGGCGTTCAGGAAGCTCTCATTAAATGAGTTAATAAATAATATATTTTGCAAACAGAGGGCTTTCAGTCAAAGCCCTCTGTTGCGCCGTTTTTAATCAACACCGGATTAGGAGTTTTGCTATGTTTGATAACTTTGCCGCACAGTTTCCTGTTGTTTTTGATGCGCTGAATATCGGCTTTCTGCAAACGTTAAAGCTGTTTTTTGTCACTCTTGCCGGAGCACTTCCGCTCGGCCTGATAATATCCTTCGGTTCAATGTCCCGCTTCAAGCCGCTGTCGGGTCTGGTCAAAACAGTTGTGTGGATAGTCAGAGGTTCGCCCCTCATGATTCAGCTTATGATAATTTATTATTTCCCCGGTCTTATTATGGGCAACAATATCTGGGGCACCGGCGAGGGCGGACGCTTCATAGCGTGCTGCGTTGCTTTCATCCTGAATTATTCGTGCTATTTTTCCGAAATCTATCGCGGAGGTATTCAAGGCGTTCCGAAAGGACAGCAGGAGGCCGGTCAGGTTCTCGGACTGACAAAGAGAGAAATCTTCTTCAAAATCACTCTCCTGCAAATGATAAAGCGCATTGTTCCGCCGATGTCAAACGAGATTATCACCCTTGTCAAGGACACCTCCCTTTCGAGAATAATTGCGTTGCAGGAAATAATCTGGGCAGGTTCGGCTTTCATGAAGTCCTCGCGCGGAATTTCGGGCGAAATCTGGCCGCTGTTCTTCACGGCAGTGTATTATCTTGCATTCAACGGCATTCTTACGCTCGTTTTCGGAAGAATTGAAAAGAAGCTGGACTATTTCAAAAGCTGAGGAGGAGAAAAGGCAATGGCAATTCTTGAAGTACATGACATTAAGAAAGCATTCGGAAACAACAAGGTTCTGAAGGGAGTTTCCTTTGAGCTTGAGCAGGGAAACGTGCTTTCAATCATCGGTTCTTCGGGCAGCGGAAAAACAACGCTTTTGCGTTGCATCAACTTCCTTGAAACCGCCGATTCCGGAAAAATTGTTGTTGACGGCGATGCAATTTTTGATTCGTCAAGCGGCGGCTCCCTTTCATCAAAGGAGAAAAGGAAAAAGCAGCTTTCAATCGGCCTTGTTTTTCAACAGTTCAACCTTTTTCCGCAGTATAATGTTCTTGACAATGTTACCCTTGCAATGAAACTCCAGGCAAAGGAACGCCCGGATTTCAAAAAAAACAAAAAGAAGATCTATGCGGAGATTGAACAAAAAGCCCTGTCCCTGCTTGGAAAAATGGGACTTTCGGATAAAATCAAAAACTATCCCTGCGAGCTCTCCGGCGGACAGCAGCAGCGTGTTTCAATTGCAAGAGCAATGGCTCTTGAACCGAAAATCCTCTTTTTTGATGAACCCACGAGTGCACTTGACCCGGAGCTTACCGGAGAAATTCTCAAGGTTATCCGTGAGCTTGCCGCAGAACACATGACAATGGTCATTGTTACACATGAGATGACCTTTGCAAAGGAAGTTTCCGATTACATCATCTTTATGGATGACGGCGTAATTGCCGAAGAGGGCAAAGCAAAGGATGTTATTGAGAATCCTCAATCCGACCGTCTCAAAGCGTTTTTGAGCAAAATCTCCGATTAAATATGTTATCAACAGCTGTTCTGATATGTTTTCAGAGCAGCTCTTTTTTGTTTCAACAGTGATACGGATTTATAAAACCGGTCTGCATTTGCAGATTCCGTAATAAATATGTCTGCACCTGCAAAAAAAACAGTTGACCTGCGGAAAAATTACAGGTATAATCAAAATGATACAATTTATTATGGAGGTAAATTATGAAGTATCAGGATATTATAGATAAGCTGACTCTTGAGGAAAAGGCTTCTCTTTGCTCAGGAAAGGATTTCTGGCATACAAAAGGCATTGACCGCCTTGACATTCCCTCAATAATGCTCACAGACGGCCCTCACGGTCTGAGAAAAAAGGACGAAACAAGCAGCGGCTCAAGCCTTGAAAACTCCGTTCCGGCGACCTGCTTCCCGCCCGCTGTAACAACAGCTTCCTCATGGGATCCCGAACTGCTTTATAAAATGGGTGAGGCTCTCGGAGAAGAATGTCTTGCCGAGCGCGTCAGCGTTCTCCTCGGCCCCGGAGTCAATATGAAGCGTTCTCCGCTTTGCGGAAGAAACTTTGAATATTTTTCCGAGGATCCTCTTCTTGCCGGTGAGGTTGCCGCAGGGCTCATCAACGGCGTTCAGTCAAAGGGTATCGGAACCTCCCTCAAGCACTTTGCAACCAACAACCAGGAAATGCGCCGTATGTCGGTTGACAGCGTTGTTGACGAACGTGCATTGCGTGAAATTTACCTCACCGCTTTTGAAATTGCAGTCAAAAAGGGCAAGCCGTGGACTGTTATGAACGCATATAACAAACTCAACGGAAAATACTGCTCGGACAGCGAGGAGCTTCAGCAGAAGATTCTTCGCGATGAGTGGGGCTTTGACGGAATTGTTGTTACCGACTGGGGCGCAGCAAACGACCGTGTTCAGGGCATCATTGCGGGCAATGACCTTGAAATGCCCACCTCCGGCGGTTATAACGACAAAAAAATTGCAGAAGCAGTCCGCAGAGGTCAGCTTCCCGTTGAGATGCTTGACAAGCGTGTTGACGCTTTGCTTGACCTTGCTTTCAAATCCGAAAAGAGCCTCGGATGCTATACCTATGACAAAAAAGCTCACCATGAGCTTGCTCATGAAATTGCGGCACAGTCAATGGTGCTGCTCAAAAACGATGACAACATTCTTCCACTCAAAAAAGAACAGACAGTTGCCGTTATCGGCGAGCTTGCAAGAGCCCCCCGTTATCAGGGCGCAGGTTCATCACAGATTAACCCCACCGAACTTTCGGATGCGTTCAGCTCACTCATAAAAGCAGGCTTCCGTCCCCGTTATGCGCCGGGCTATGACAAGAAGAGCAGCGGAATTTCCCAGCTTCTTATCAACGATGCCTGCGACCTTGCAAAAAAGAGCGATGTTGTCCTCCTTTTCATCGGTCTTACCGAACAGTATGAAGCAGAGGGCTATGACAGAACAACTCTTGAGCTTCCGGCTGCCCACAACCGTCTTGCAGAGGAAATATGCAAGGTTTGCGATAATGTTGTTGTTGTTCTTTCCGGCGGTTCACCCGTAACAATGCCGTGGCTCAAAAAGGTCAAGGGTGTTCTCAACGCATATCTCGGAGGACAGGCAAGCGGTGAGGCAATTGCCGACATCCTTTCCGGCAAGCAGAATCCCTGCGGAAAGCTTGCGGAAACCTATCCGCTTTCCCTTGCCGATACCCAGTGCGTCAACTATTATCCCGGCACTGTCATGACCACCGAATACAGAGACAGCGTTTATATCGGCTACAGATATTATGACACAGCAAAAAAAGATGTGCTGTTCCCGTTTGGCTTCGGTCTTTCCTACACTGAGTTCGAATATTCCGGTCTGAAGCTTTCAAAGAAAAAGATTAAGGATACCGAAACCCTCAGCGTTTCGTTCAAGGTTAAGAATGTCGGTTCCGTTGCCGGCGCAGAAATTTCGCAGGTCTATGTTGCAGACACCGAAAGCACAATTTACCGTCCGGCAAAGGAACTCAAGGGCTTTTCAAAAACCTTCCTTGAGCCGGGAGAAGAAAAAACCGTTTCCGTTGAGCTTTCAAAGCGTGCCTTTGCATATTACAATGTCAACATTAACGACTGGCATGTTGAAAGCGGCGAATTTGAAATTCTTGTCGGCGCTTCAAGCCGTGACATCAAGCTTGAAGGCAAGGTTACGGTTGAATCCACCGCCAAAGATGTTGTTGTTCCCGATTACAGAGCCGTTGCCCCGGAATATTACAGCGCTGATGTTCAGTCGGTTTCCGACGAAGCTTTCATCGCAGTTCTCGGTCATGAAATCCCGTCTCCCGTAAGAGGAAAAGAGCCGTTCACACTGCTTGATTCGCTTGAGCGCACAAAGGACTCAAAGTGGGGCGGAAGAATCAATACTGTTATTGACAAAGCCCTCAACCTTGTTTTCAAGGAGAGCAACTCAACTGTTGATATGGTCAAGGCAATGGCTTTGCAGATTCCTATCAGAAACTTCATAACCATGAGCAGCGGTGTGTTCACCGAAGAAATGGCAAACGGACTTCTCATGATTCTCAATGATGAAGACAGCACAGTCAAGGGTGTCGGAAAAATTCTTGCCGGACTCGGAGGCGCTGTTATGAAACTTCCCGCCTTGCTTAAAATGGTATAATTGACGGCTTTCATGGCAGCTGTCAACAAATAAATAATCAGAATCAGGTAACCTCTGAGCAATTGCTTTTCACAATTGTTCAGGGGTTACTTACACATTACAGAAGAAATTATTAATAATCTCCAACAATGTATTACAAATGCTTAACCTTTGTTTACAAACAGGGAGAGAAGATGTATATTCTGAATGTTGCAAAGGGATTT
>JAEDHZ010000070.1 GCA_016292705.1 Clostridiaceae bacterium | reverse complement strand
AATATTCTTCAGAACCTTATCTTTAAAAAATTCATGTATAACAAGCAGGATTTCTATGAAGACCAACTTCAAAAGCTCGGACTGATGGACAAAGATGCTTTTACCTGCGCATGCTACATGGATGAAGTCGGCAACAAACCGAACATGGGTGATGTTCTCAGTTGGTCTGAATCCTCTGCCGTTGTTTATGCAAACTCCGTTCTCGGTGCACGCTGCAACCGCAATTCCGGAATCATGGATATTATGGGTTCAATTGTTGGCTTTGTCCCCTACTTCGGCCTGCTCACCGATGAGGGAAGAAAAGCCACATGGGTAATCAGAATTGAAACCGAAAAGAAGCCGGAAGCTCAACTTCTCGGCTCTGCAATCGGAATGAAAGTTATGGAAGATGTTCCGTTTGTCAAAGGTCTTGACAAATGGCTCGGAACTGAACTCAACGATGAAGCCTGCACATATCTCAAGGATTTCGGCGCAGCAACAGCATCAAACGGCGCTGTCGGTCTTTATCACATTGAAAACCTCACCCCTGAGGCAAAGCTTCAGGGAGAAGAATTGCTTGCAGAAAATTTCAGAGAGTATGTCATTGATGACGCAGAGCTTGAAAGGGTGAAAAACAATTACCCCGTCATCTGGAAAGATAAAAATGCAAAGCCGAAGCTCTGCTTCATGGGCTGTCCGCACATGTCGCTCCAGCAGCTCAAGGATTGGACAGACAAGGTTGAATCAGCACTCAAAAAATACGGCAACGAAAAGGTTGTCATTCCCACTGTGTTCACTGCCGCTCCCGGCGTTCTCAAGGAATTCAACAAAACCTCGTACGCCGCAAGGCTCAAGAAAACCGGTGTTGTAACCTCATATATATGTCCCCTCATGTATATGAACAATCCCCTTTGCGCAAAAATGCCGGTCATCACATCGTCAAACAAGCTTCGCACTTATACAACTGCCCGTTATTATACCGATGACGAAATACTCGTTCAGATTACGAAGGGAGGAAACAAATAATGAAAGAGTTCAAAGGAAGAATAGTTACTCCCGGAACAGCAACTGCAACTGCTCTTGTTTCCCACGGCGGATTCAACACACTCGCCTCGTTCCAGAAATCGCTCCAGTTCGGTGACAAGGAAGCAAAATGCGGTGACCAGAACAACCCGGATATCTACGGAAAGCCCCTTGCCGGTGTTGCACTCTGCCTTCCGCAGACAATCGGTTCCACCACAGGCGGTCTTGTTCTTTACTGCGCCTGCGCAATGAAAAGGCAGCCGGCCTGTATACTCTTTGCAAACCACATTGACTCGCTTGCAGCCTCGGGTGCAGTCCTTGCCGATGTCTGGATTGAAGATGTGTCAATGCCCGTTATCGACTGCCTTGGAGACGAATTCCTCGACTATGTCAAAACCGGCATGAAAATAACAGTTAAGGAAGACGGAACAGTTATCGTTGAATAAAGACAAAACTATCAAAAAGGCCGCGCGGCTGCCATTTTGGGCAATCGTGCGGCTTATTGTTTTGTCAACAATCAACAACGAATCTATTCAATTTCTTATTGATTATCCTTATTTTTCTTTGTGATTTTAAGGCGTGAAAAATCCTCACGCTCCTTTTCCTCAAGCGCATCAGTGATATATTTCACCGTAACTTCAAAACGAGGTATCATAATGTTTGAAAGAGCATTGGAACGCTTTTGTGTTTTTTTGACCGCATCTGCAAGGCGGCAGACCGAGTTTTCAATTTCGGCAAGCCGGGCGGTAAGTATCTTGACTTTTGAAAAGAGGGCGCATGCCTCATCAAAATCTGAATTGGTCTGAAAAAAACCGAAAGAGCTGACATCAGTCAGTTGCTCGTCCACTTCAACCGTCGGTATTTCAACACCCATAACGCTGCGGTAATCAATTCCAAGGTCATCACTCACAGGTATGGCCTCGGCGAAGCGTGAACAATCTCCAAGAGTAAGACTGGCTTTCCTCAGTGCGGCAAAGGCTTTTTCATAAACTGTACCTATGCTCTCCTGAACCGACTTTGCCTCGTCAATAAGTCCCATCATCTCATGCACAAGGATATTCCGTTTCCTGTCCATCAGGTCATATCCGAGGCGGGCAAGCTCAAGTGACTTTTTTGTGCTCATTAAATTTGCTTTGGTCGGAAATACCTGCGGCATTCAAACTCACTCCTTTTTATCGGTATCGGATTTGAGATACTTCTTGAGAATCGCCTCGTCAACACGGTCGAGCTCACTGTCCGGGAGCATTGAAAGCAGCTTCCAGCCGAGATCAAGTGTCTGCTCAATCGTCCTGTTTTCGTTTTCGCCCTGATTGATAAACACCCGTTCAAATTCCTTGCCGAAATTCATTATAAGCTTATCATTCTGCGAAAGCTCGTCCTCACCAATAACCGAAGCCAGCGCTTTTGCGTCCTGAACCTTTGCGTAGGAAGCAAAAAGCTGGTTTGCAAGTGCCTGGTGATCTTCCCTTGTGTATCCTGCGCCTATACCGTCCTTCATCAAACGCGACAAAGACGGAAGAACATTTACCGGAGGATAAACACCCCTTGTATCAAGTCCCCTGTCAAGAACAATCTGACCTTCGGTAATGTAGCCGGTAAGGTCGGGTATAGGATGTGTGATATCATCATTAGGCATTGAAAGAATAGGAATCTGTGTGACTGAACCCGGTGAATCCTTAATAATGCCTGCACGCTCGTAAAGTGTTGCAAGATCGGAGTAAAGATAGCCGGGATATCCCTTTCGTCCGGGAATTTCACCTTTTGAGGAACTGAACTCACGCAAAGCCTCGCAGTATGAGGTCATATCGGTAAGAATGACAAGAATATGCTTTCCGAGCTCATACGCAAGGTACTCCGCAGCGGTCAGTGCGCAACGGGGAGTAATTATTCTTTCAATGATCGGGTCGTTTGAAAGATTAAGGAACATCACAACTCTATCCATTACATTCGCCTTTTCAAACGAGGAACGGAAGTATTGCGCAACATCGTTTTTTACGCCCATTGCAGCAAAAACAATTGCAAAATCGTCATTGTCCGCAATTGAAGCCTGGCGAACAATCTGAACGGCAAGCTCGTTATGCCTCATGCCTGAGCCGCTGAAAATCGGAAGCTTCTGTCCTCTGATCAGTGTTGTGAGACAGTCAATTGAGGAAATACCTGTTCTGATATAGTTCTTAGGATAAACACGGGAAACCGGGTTTATGGGCTTTCCGTTGATATTCATGCACTTTTGCGGAAAAATCTCGCCAAGTCCGTCTATCGGTCGTCCGAGACCGTCAAAAACTCTTCCGAGTATTTCCGGCGAAAGCTTGATTTCCATCGGCTTACCTGTGAGAACGGTGGTTGTGTTGACCATTGAGATTCCCCGTGTGCCTTCAAAAACCTGAACGGCCGCTCTGTTTCCCTCAATTGCAACTATTCGCCCTGTGCGCTTTGTTTTATCAGCAAGCTCAATTTCAACAAGTTCTTCATTCATCGGCTTCTTTACGCCGTCAAGGATAACAAGCGAGCCGTTGATTTCACTAAGTCCTTTGTGCTCAATAATCATTGTTATCCCTCCTTATTTGTTGAGATATGAGGCAAGAGTTTTGTCAATTTCGAGAATATAATCATCAAGCATTGAAAGCTTATCGTTGGGAACATCATACTTCATTTTTACAAGCTTATCAAAAAGTCCCGTTGAAATCAGCTTAGAAATCGGAACCTGAAGCGCAACAATCTGACGACACTTATGATAGAGATGCAAAATTGCGTGCATCATTTTAAGCTGCTTTTCAAGAGAAACAAAGGTATCATCCTTATGGAATGCATTCTGTTGCAAAAATCCGACACGGATAACACGGGCTATCTCTATGGTAAGCTTCTGATCATCGGGAAGAACATCTGCACCGATAAGCTTGACAATTTCCATCAAAGAGCTTTCCTCATAAAGAATTGAGCACAACTCTTCCCTATACTTGATAAAGTCATCCCCAACATTGTCGTGATACCACTCCTCAAGCTCCGGAACATATTCGCTGTAGCTGTCGCTCCAGTTGATTGCCGGATAATGTCTTGCATAAGCAAGGGATTTATCAAGAGCCCAGAAGCAACGGGTAAAGCGCTTTGTGTTCTGTGTGACAGGCTCCGAAAAGTCAGAACCCTGCGGCGAAACGGCGCCGATAATTGTTACCGAGCCTTCTCCTCCTGAGAGAACCTCCATGTAGCCTGCCCTTTCATAAAATTCGGAAAGTCTTGACGGAAGGTAAGCCGGGAATCCCTCATCAGCAGGCATTTCCTCCAGACGGCCTGAAATCTCTCGCAGTGCCTCTGCCCAACGGGAGGTTGAGTCCGCCATGATTGCGGTATGGTAACCCATATCGCGGTAATACTCCGCAAGGGTAATTCCCGTGTATATCGAAGCTTCACGAGCGGCAACGGGCATATTCGATGTGTTCGCAATAAGCACCGTTCTGTCCGTCAGCGGTCTTCCGTTCTTCGGGTCAACAAGACCGGAGAATTCAGAAAGAGCCTGAGTCATTTCATTTCCGCGCTCACCACAACCGACATAGATAATAATATCCGCATCACACCACTTCGCAAGCTGATGCTGAGTCATTGTTTTACCCGTTCCGAAGCCTCCGGGTATTGCCGCTGCTCCGCCCTTTGCAACCGGGAAAAGAGTGTCAATAACACGCTGACCTGTAACAAGAGGACGCAAAGCAGGAAGTCGTTTTTTAACCGGACGAGGCATTCTTATCGGCCATTTCTGACAAAGTGTCAGCTCATGCTCAATGCCGTTTTCGTCCTCAAGAACAGCAATAACATCATTAACACGGTATAGTCCGTCCTTTTTGACCGAAACGACCTTTCCGGAAAGCAGAGGAGAAAGCATGATTCTGTGCATAATAACGGGCGTTTCCTGCGTTTCTGCATAAATCTGACCGCCCGAAAGAGTATCACCTTCTCTGACCGTTATGTGGACATCCCACCGCCTCTCTTCGTCAAGAACGGATGTGGAAATACCTTTTCCGATAAAGCAGCCGCTCATTTTTTCAAGAGCAGGAAGCGGTCGTTCAATACCGTCAAAAATATTGCTGATTATTCCAGGTCCCAGGGTTACACACATCTGGGAACCGGTTGAATATACCTTTTCACCGGGATAAAGACCGTCGGTCTCCTCGTAAACCTGAATTGTTGTTTTATCATTTTCTATGCCTATGACTTCACCGGCAAGACGGGCTTCTCCGACATAAACCATTTCAAGCATTGAAAGCTCCGTCTTACCCTTGATGGTAACAACAGGACCGTTGATTCCGTATATAAGATTTTCAGTTGCCATTATTTTTCACCTCAAAGGCACTCATTCAATTGAAAGAGCCGAATGCTCCTTGAAAAACTCCCTCTGCGCCGCAACACGGCTTTCAAGAGTATCGACGGCAAAAACCGTCCTTTCCGAATCAGAAGCAGAAGCACCGCCAAGCTTTATACTGCCGCTCGCTTCAAATGCCGCAACGCCGTCAATATCCGAAAGCTGTTCCCGGCAAAGGGGAAGGTCACTTTCTCTGACATATATCACAGCCCCGTCCCCTATTTCGGAAACAAGTGCAGTTATGCTCTTTCTTAAAAAAGCAACATACTCCTGACTTTTTGTGAACGCAGAAAGTTTTTCTTCAACTTTTTTAAAAACACATGCTGTTATTTCCTCGCGCTTTTTTGCAAGGTTCTTCTTGCTTTCGGAAGCGAGGGCAGAAATTCTACTGCCGTTGTGCGTTTTAATCCTCTGTGCTTCATATTCAAGACGGTTTTCAAGTTCAGCTTTTGCATTGCTTTCAAGCTCGCGGAGCTGTTCTTTCCTGAATTTTGAGGTTTCCTTTTCAATCTTTTTGCATTGTGAAAGAGCGTTTCTGTTGATTATTTCCGAAAAACGCTCGATCTTGTCATTTTGATTAAGCATATCTTTCCCTCATTTCACGACGAGCAAAACGGCAAACCGAAAGGCATACCTTTCTGCCGGTCATAACTGAATTCCTACTGCATCACGGACATAGGCTGTTATTGAATCTGTTCCGACATCAGGGTTCTTCATATCCGGTATTTCCGTTATCAGAATCCCTGAACGTTTTTTTTCTTCGAGAACGGCGCTCGGATAAGCGGCGGAAAGTGATCTTGTGACAAGGGCTATGCCGATTGTCTCCTCTTTCCTGGCAAAATCAAAAGCTGCCCTGAGCTCGTCCTCGCTTTCAACGAGCGTTCCTTCAACACCGGCGAGCCTAAAACCCGTCAGTGTGTCATCGTCACTGCTCAAAAGATACATCCGCATAATTATCAGACCTTGTTAAGGATAAGAATAGAAATAACAACACCGTAAAGAGCGATGGATTCACCCAAAGCAACAAAGATGAGGCTCTTACCGAAGGACTTGGGATCTTCACTTGTTGCCGCAATAGCAGCAGGTGCACCCGCCGCGACGGCAATACCACCGCCGATACCTGCAAGACCTGTTACAAGGCCAGCAGCAAGGAGACCGAGACCGTTTGCGGAAGACTTGCTCTCTGTTTCTTCCGTAGCCTCTGAAGCTTCGGATGTGTCCGAGACAGTTGCTGCAGTCGCAACGGGAGCTTCATTTTCAGCAGAAGCACAAAAAGCAAAAACGCTTACCATAACAATCAGAACAAGGAAAGCTGCAAGGTTAACTCTCATGGCTTTTCTCACGGATTTTCCTTCCATTCGCTTTTTAAAAGTCAGGAAAGCGGAAAGAGTAAGACCCACTACGGGAAGGATGATTGCAGAAACATAAAGGATACTGTTCATTTTATTTTCCTCCGATGTATTAAATTTCTTATTATACACAAAATTGAATTACATAGTAATCACTGCTTGATTTTCGCAGCTTCAAAAGGTCTGCCTTCTCCCTCATAAAAGCGGCTGAACATCTCATAGAACTCAAGTCTGAGACCCTGGATGCCCGTGAGAAGACCCTCAAGAGCAATAACAACAATGTTGCCGAGAACAACAACTATCATGCCTTTTACGCTTGATGTGTCGCCTGCAAGGGTAAAAACAACCATCATCATACTCGCATGAACAATTACAAATGCGCCGACACGCAGGAAAGAAACCGTATTGCTGAAATATGAGAGAATATATTCTATACATTCAAACAGATTTTGCAGGATGAAGTCGCCGATACTATCCGGCTTTTTGAACTTGCCCTCATCAAGAACAGGCGCAAGAAGCTCCTTGCAAAACAGAACGGCAACACCAACAAGCAACATCACTGTACTTATCTTTGTCGAAAAAATACCTTGACCGGCCATAAACGAATAGGCAAGATTTGCGCCGCCGATATAAACAGCAAGACCGGCAACTCCGTTTTCCGAAAACAGAGCGGTTCCGAGCATTTTCTTTTT
>JAEDHZ010000069.1 GCA_016292705.1 Clostridiaceae bacterium | reverse complement strand
CATATTGGCAAGAATCGTCCAGATAATGATGAGCAAAAACATCCCGAAAACACCGTAAAAACCTACGGAAAGGGTCGCCTTGTTGACCGTCAGGATTGCTGTTGCAAGAGTGACAAGTGTGTTGTCCGAGAAGATGGAAACAAGGTCGGTGAGGTTGACATCACCGTGAGTGATTTTTGCAAAAGCATCGTTTGAAACAAAGATACATGCCAATGAAATCAAAAGACCAAAACCGCAAAGGAAAAAGGTTGCGTTGCGCTTTTTCTTTGAGTTTGCAAGGGCGGAAACAACCGCAATTGCAATAAGCGTGATAATGACAACTGCAAACAAAACTGCAAAACCGTAGATGTCCGGCATGACTGCCTTTGCAACCTCGGTAAAGCTTTTGGCATCTTCGCCGCCGGTTTTGGGCGTTGTTGTTGCCGCCATTTTTATAAGCTCAAAGAGAGAATAGCCATAGGTGGTTGAAAACTTTCCGCTTGAAAGTTGAGAAACAGCGGAAATGAGATTGTTGATGGATTCATCCCCGTTGCCGACAACAAAGGTGAACAGCTTGAGGAAAACTCCGAACGCAATTGCTCCGACTGCAAGAATAGGTGTAACAATTCTGTACGCTGTCTTCATGGTTAGTTACCATAGCCTTTCCGGCTACAAAAGTTATTGAAAAATCACTTGCGTCCTTGCTGTAGCCGTACAAGGAGTGCTGATTCGGTGTATCTCAGAATATGTATGCTTCCAAATTCCGAGAAACATATATTCGCAGTAAGCAACAACCAACGCTGTTGCCTGCTTTTGTTTTGTTTATTTCCATGAGGAGTTGAGGGCAACTGTGCGGTTGAAAACAAGTTTTTCTTCCGTTGACGATGTGTCAACGCAGAAATAGCCCTGCCTCATAAACTGGAAGGTGTCACCGGGCTTGAGATCCTTGATTGAGCCTTCAAGGCGGCAGCCGTTCAGAACAACGAGTGATTCGGGGTTAAGATTGTTCTTGAAGCTGCCCTTTGATTCGTCCGAAGGATTCGGAACATTGAAAAGGCGGTCATAAAGCCTTGCTTCAAACTCTGTGCTGTGGTCGCTGACCCAGTGGAGCGTACCCTTGACCTTGCGGCCGTCCGGGGAGTTTCCGCCCTTGCTTTCGGGGTCATAGGTGCAGTGAACGCAGGTGACCTCGCCGTTTTCGTCAGTATCGAAGCCCGTGCATTTTACAAAGTATGCACCTCTGAGTCTGACCTCGTTTCCGGGGAAGAGACGGAAATACTTTTTCGGAGGTTCAATCATGAAATCCTCCTTTTCAACAAAGATTTCCTTTGTGAAAACTGTCTTTCTCGTTCCCATTTCAGGTCTGTCCTGGTTGACAGGGAGTTCAATTTCCTCCTGAACGCCTTCGGGATAGTTGTCAATGACGACCTTGAGCGGACGGAGAACCGCCATTGCCCTCGGAGCATTTTTGTTGAGGTCATCTCGGACGCAGGCCTCAAGCAGACCGAAGTCAACAACTGAGTATGCCTTTGAAACTCCGACACGGTCAATGAAGTCCCTGATTGCCGCCGGAGTGTAGCCTCTTCTCCTCATTCCGCAGATGGTTGCCATTCTCGGGTCGTTCCAACCGTCAACAATGCCCTCCTTGACAAGCTGAAGACACTTGCGCTTGCTCGTCAGGCAGTAGTTGAGATTGAGACGGGCAAACTCAATTTGCCTTGACGGATCGGGAAGCTCAAGCTCACGCAAAAACCAATCGTAAAGCGGACGGTGGTTTTCAAATTCAAGAGAGCAAAGCGAGTGGGTAACCCCCTCCTTTGTGTCCGAAAGCGGATGGGCAAAGTCATAAAGCGGATAAACGCACCACTTGTCACCGGTCTGGTGGTGGGTAACATGGGCGATGCGGTAAATTACCGGGTCACGCATATTCATGTTGGGTGACGCCATGTCAATCTTTGCACGCAGAACCCTTGCTCCGTCCGGAAATTCGCCGGCAGTCATACGGGCGAAAAGGTCAAGATTTTCTTCAACCGAACGGTTTCTGTATGGGCTTTCCGTACCAGGTTCTGTGAGAGTACCCCTTGATTTGCTGATTTCCTCGGCAGAAAGGTCGCAGACATAGGCCTTTCCTCTTCTGATAAGCTCAACGGCACATTCATGAATGAAGTCAAAGTAGCTTGAAGCATAGAGAACCTCATCCCACTGATAGCCGAGCCACTTGATGTCCTCCTTGATTGCTTCAACATACTCGGTATCCTCTTTTGAGGGATTGGTGTCATCAAGGCGGAGGTTGCATTTTCCGCCGTACTTTTTGGCGATGCTGAAGTTAATCTGAATTGCCTTTGCGTGGCCGATATGGAGGTATCCGTTCGGTTCGGGCGGAAAACGTGTCTGAACATGGTTGTAAACGCCGTTGTTCAGGTCTTCGTCAATAAAGTCATGAATAAAATTGGACGGTGCAGTATACTCTTCCATTGTTTATTTCCTTTCGTGCACGGTCAGGAAAGAGCCCTGAGCGCAGCGTTAAGTCTGTTGAGAACCCTTTCCTTTCCGAGAACGGTCATTATTGAGAAAAGGTCGGGTGTATTTCTTCTTCCCGTAACAGCAACACGGACAACGGACGAAACATCGCCCACATGGCCGAGATACTGTTCGGGATTCTTTTTATACTCTTTGACATTCGGAGTGAATCCGAGCGGTTCACAAAGGGCTTTCATGTGCTCAAACCACTCGCTGTTGTCCTTTGCCTGTTCGTAGGAAGCGGCATAAGCTTCAAGAACCTTTGCGGCCGTTTCCTTTGAAAGATTCTGAGGAAGCTCGGAAAGGTCGCCGGAAAACTCCTCGTCAAAGAAATAGGAAACATAAGCTCCTATCTCGCTGAACTTTGCAATGTCCTTTCTGGGCTTTGCGGTTCCTCTGTCAATGGAGAAGATTGCTTTTGAATATTCCTCATCCCTTGAAAGCAGGGAATAAAGCTTTTCGTCATAGTTTTTTGCCCAATCAAGGGAATATGCAAGAACCTTTTCGGCACTCATTTTTGAAATGACATTCTTGCTGACATCCGTAAGCTTTGTCAGGTCAAACAGCGCACCGGAAACACTCATCTTTTTAAGATTGAAAGGGAACTCGGAGCAGTCAGCGTCCGGGTTCGCTTTGCGCCAATCCTCAAAGTTTGAGTTCGCAAGCGTAAGAAGATATTCAAGGACGCTCTCCTTCGGGAAGCCCTCCTCGGCGTAATAGGTTACCGCCGCTTCGGGATCTTTGCGTTTTGAAAGCTTCCTCTTTGAGCCGTTTTCCTCTTTCATAATGGGCGAGATGTGCGCATACTTGGGCGCCCTGAATCCGCAGACGGAGAAAAGCTGGATATGGGTCGGAACGGAGGAAATCCATTCATCGCCCCTTGTCACATGAGTTGTCCTCATGAAATGGTCGTCAACAGCGTGGGCAAAGTGGTAGGTCGGTATTGAGTCGGTCTTTAATAGAACGATATCCTGAATATTCTCAGGCATTTCGATTTTGCCCTTGATGAGGTCAACAAAGGTGATGCGCTTGTCCTCACTTCCGGGGGAGCGGAGTCTGAGAGTATAAGGTGTTCCCCCTTCAATCAGCTTTTTCTGCTGTTCAAAGGTGAGATTGCGGCATTTTGCCCATTTGCCGAAATAACCTTTGATGAGCGTACCCTCTTTTTCCTGCTGTTCCCTCAGGGCAGAAAGCTCGTCCTCCGAGCAGAAGCAGGGATATGCAAGTCCTTTTTCAACAAGCGATTTTGCAACAATATGGTAAATACCGGCACGCTTGCTCTGGGTATAGGGACCGTAATCGCCCTCTTCCCTGTTGAATCCCATGACGCCCTCATCAGGAGTTACTCCGAAAGCCTCAAGCCCTTTGATGATTTCCGAAACACCGTCCTCAATTTCACGCTTCTTGTCTGTGTCCTCAATTCTCAGCATGAAAACGCCGTTTGTCATTTGTGCATTGAGTTTTGATATGAGAGCGGCAAAGAGTCCGCCGATATGAAGAAAGCCCGTAGGACTCGGAGCGAACCTTGTTACACGGGCTCCCTCAGGAAGATTGCGCAAAGGAAAAAGCTTTTCAAGGTCTTCGGGCGTCTGAGTAACATCCGGAAAAAGGAGCTCGGCAAGAGCCTTATTCTCGTCCAAAGGATAATCCCCCTTTTACATCTTTAATCATACAGTACATTATCGCAAATTTCATTGAAAATAGCAAGGGGTTAGGGTTAATTTCCTCTTGTTTTTTCTGCAATTCAGGAGCGTTTGCCATTTTCGTCTGAAAGCAGGTCAGTTTGCTCATAAAAACAACGGGCACCGATAACGGCACCCGTTCAGCTTCAAACATTAACTCATCTTCCGATAAGCCCCGCAATTGTCTCATATCCGCGGATTGCAAGGTCATACACATCATCTGCGGCGTTCTGCAAATCGGAAAGCAAATCTCCGGTGTATGAATTGATTTTTTCCTTTTCAACGGGAATGTATCCGCCGGAATTGCCGTTGCCGTTTGCGTCAAGGAAGTAATAAGCAGGGATATAGATGAAATATTCCTTTTCCTTTTCAATGCTCTGCCCCATAAGATTCAGCGCAACATTGGTCTTTTCCATGTCAGCTGTGATTCCGAGACCGGAAAGTCCGCCAAGGAGCGATGAAATGTTCTCACTCGTCTGAAGCTTCAAATCGGTCGTTCCGGAAAACCAGACATCAACTGCACTCTTGTCAATGGTATAAAGTGCGGCGTAGGTTCCGTCCGGATTCTTTGTGCAAAGAACAATGTCATCGGCTGTTTTTCCGAACCCGGTGAACTTGTTGTCAAGGCAGAATGAAATTGCACCCTTTGAAGTTTTTGAGTTGAAATAGGCATAGTAAAGCCTATCCTTAACAAGCTCAACCGTGGGCGTTGCGGCAGTGTCAACGGCGGAAACCGCAAAAGCGCAAGCAATGCTCAAAACGAGAAAAATTGCTGTGATTAAAACTGTTTTTCTTTTCATGATTGTCACCTTTCTTGATTATCGATTCTGTATTTTAATTGTAAAGCTTGTCTTAAATAGCACCGAATGTGTTCATAACACTGTCCATAAATCTGTCTGCCGGACTTTTTCCGAAAATCAGCAAAAGAACTTCATAAAATACTTCTGCCCAGCCAAAAAAGACAATTGCAAGTCCGGTTGTCATAATGAAAACCACCTTCTTCAATTTATTCCCTGTTCATGGGCATACCTGACATTTTCACTGTTACCGTATTTTTCGGCAATCTGAAGAATGTTGTTGCCGGCCGCATCGGTTGCGGAGATATCTGCGCCCTTTTCCTTGAATGCTTCAACAACATCACTGCTGCAAAAAGCCGCAGAAAAGAAGAACGCAAGCTTTTCACTCGGAGTCATCAGAATTCCGTTTCGCTTCCTTAGCTCCTCAAGCGCCTTTTTTGAATTTCCGACAAGGGTACTTTCCAAAAGCGGATCAAGTCCCGTTGAACCGAAGACCTCCTCAACCGCCTGAGCAAGCTCGCTTATCACATTGTATGACAGAAACGAGGTGCAATCAACTGCATAATCGAGGATATCACGGCTGACAAGAACGCCGCTTTTGAGCAGCTTTTCAATCAATCCTTCGTCACCGTTTGAAATTGCAAGCATCAGTGCTTTCTCACCGGGAGAGGCGGCAAGCGTTGTGCTTACAGGTTCTGTTTGCGGCTTTGAAAAATACCTGACTCCGAAAACCGCTGCGCAGGAAACAAGGCACAAACACGCCGCTGCCGCAAGAACACGCAGGAAGACGGCAGTCCTTTTCCGTTCACGCTTTATTCCTGCCTTTTCAAAGGCAAGGGCGGCAATTCTTCCGCTGTCCTCTTTTTCAATTGATACTTCCTCCTTTTCAAGCAGAAGACCGAGGTCTTCCGGCGAAAGGGAAGAAAAAACATCGCTGAAATCAGTCAAGCAAAACACCTCCCTTGTTTTTTTCAAGCACCGCTCTGAGCTTTTCGAGTGCCCTTTGCGAACGCTTTTGGACTGCTTCGGCTGAAAGCGAAACCCTCTCGCCTATCTGCTTTGCGGTTTCGCCGAAAAAGTACTTGCGAAGAATGATTGTTCTGTCCGGCTCACCGAGCGAACGGATTGCCTCGGCAACAAGACGGCTGCGCTCCTTTTTTTCGCTGCTTTCAAAAGCTGTCACACTGCCGAAAATATCCCCGGCATTTTCAAGCGAAACGGTGAACCCCTTTTCCCTGGTAAGCCTGCGGTAGCGGTCAATGGCAGCGTTCTTTGCGCCAAAGGCAAGATAGCCCTTTATGCTGCCTTTGTTCAAATCGATACTTTCAAGATTTCTGTAGAAAGCAACAAAAACATCGGAGGCACATTCCTGCGCATCTTCCTTTGTTCCGACAGAGCCGAGCACGGCACGGCAAACACGGAAAACAAAGGCTGAATACTCAGTCAAAAGGAGGTCAAAGCCCCTTGACGGATTCTTTTCAATTTCGGAAAGCAAGACTTCGTCAGTCACCGGGCTTCTCCTCCTCTCAATAATTATATACGATGAAAGCCGAATGAATCGGACATAAATTCTGAAAAAAATCCGTTTTTTCTTGATTATACACTCCCCAAAAGCTTATGGCAAGCCTTGGCGCATAAAACAGGGGCATCCTTTCGGATGCCCCAAAACTATTTCGGTCAGAATCAATAGTGAACTGCTCCGCAGGCGCAGGTCTTGTTGATTTTGAACAACTTCCAGAAGAAACGCTGGATTGCATAGATGATCTTCATGAGTCCGACTGCATTATGGCAACGGCAGCCACAGTTGAGGTCGATTTCATGGTTTATTTCTTTTCCGCAGTTGTCGCACTTTCCGTTTGAATCAACATCACGGTGCGGAGTGGTTACGGTTTCCTGAGCCTTGAGAACAGCTCCGCAGCGTCCGCAGTGACTGCCTTCGGTAAGACCGGGTTCGGTGCAGGTTGCAGGTACTGCCGGATCAACTACCTTGTCATGGCCGAGAGCATCGACTGTTCTTGTCTTGGTTCTTGCGCAACGAGCGCAGGTGAGAGTTTCAAGACCGGTTCTTGAACAGGTCGGCTTTTTGGTAACAACCCACTCGCCCCAATCATGACCGAGAGCCTTTACGATGTCACCGCTCTTTTCAAGACCGCAGACAGTGCAGCTGAAGTATGAAACGCCGTCATCAATGCAGGTTGCGGTGCAGGAGGATATCTCAAACTCATGCGGCTTCTTCGCAATTGATTCTTCCTTAAAGATATGTCCGCAGCCATAGAGACACTCCGTGTGTCTGCTTCCCTCTTCGGTGCAGGTGGAATCTTTATCAATTATCCACTCGCTTTCAACATGGCTGAGCATACGCAGCTCTTTTTCAAATTTGAGAGAACAGCCCTCACGCTCACAAACTTTTTCTGCCTTCCCCTTGCTCAGGCAGGTTGCTTCGATAACAACAACCCAATCGCCCCA
>JAEDHZ010000068.1 GCA_016292705.1 Clostridiaceae bacterium | reverse complement strand
GCTCACATTTACCTTTTCAAACTGCTACGATGAAACCGATATTGAACGGGAGTTTTTCACAAGACTTGTGAAACTTGGAATCCATGTCAAGATTGAAAGCAACCGTTCCTGAGGAGGAAAAAAGATGTCATACTGTGTTAACTGCGGCGTTGAACTTGACAAAAGCGCAAAAAAATGTGCTCTTTGCTCAACCCGTGTTGTCAATCCGAATGAACCGCAGAAAAAGGAAAACACCGAACCGACCCCGTTTTCCGAAAAACCCTTTGTTCCTGCGGAAATCAAACGCCGCTTCGTAGCTTATGTGATAACAATGGTGATGCTCATTCCGAACATTGCCTGCACTTTTATCAATGCGATTTTTTATAAAGACGGTTTTTGGTCGTTTTATGTCAGCACCACATCATTCCTTTTGTGGGTAATGTTTGTTTTTCCGTTCTATACAAAAAAGCTTCGACCTTATCTGATGTGGTTTGTGGATACCCTCGGCGTTTGTGCCTATGTTTTCTTTTTCTTCGTCATGGGCTATGAGGGAAAGGAAAAGTGGTATTTCAGCACGGCATTGCCGATAATTCTGATCGTTTCTTCGCTTACACTCATTTATATGCTCTGGGTCAAGAGCAAAAAAAGGCATTGGGTGCTTAAACTCCTTCTGATCACAGTGGATGTTTCTGTTTTTTCGTTTGTCTGCGGTCTGATTCTTGAATTCGGGAGCAATGTCCGCTATGCCTTTGATATAGGTGTCATTGTTTCTGTCTGCTGTGCCACGCTTGCCGGCTTCTTCGCCTATTGCTATAACAGCCGCCACATGCGTGCGTGGCTTTCAAAACGCTTTTTTGTCTGAGACGGTCATGGATAAATTCGGCATTTTGAAAAGCTTCTTCGGCTATGATTCGTTCAGGGACGGACAGCAGGAGCTGATTGACAGCATCCTTTGCGGACGGGACACTGTCGGAATAATGCCCACCGGCGCAGGAAAGTCTGTTTGTTTCCAGGTTCCGGCTCTGCTTTTTCCTGGTGTTGCAATTGTTGTTTCGCCCCTCATTTCGCTGATGAAGGATCAGGTGTCTGCGCTTTTGCAAAACTCAATCCCTGCGGCATATATCAACAGCGCAATGAGTTCAAATGAGCTTGAGTATACCATGCGTGAGGCTCTCGGCGGAAAGTATAAGATAATCTATGTTGCTCCGGAAAGGCTGATGTCGCGAAGATTCCTTGAAATGTGCTCCATGCTGAAAGTCAGTCTGGTCTGCGTTGATGAGGCGCATTGCATTTCCCAATGGGGACAGGATTTCCGCCCGAGCTATCTTCTTGTCAAAGACTTTATCGCAACATTTGAAGCACGCCCCGTTGTCTGCGCTTTTACCGCAACGGCAACGGAAAGGGTAAGGCGTGATATTGTTAAACTTCTTGGGATGAAAGACCCGTTTGTGTCTGTCCTCGGATTTGACAGACCTAATCTGTATTTTGAAGTTGCAAAGCCCGTTAACAAGTTCACCGCATTGAAAAGATATCTTGACCTTTTCAGCGGAAAAAGCGGAATAATTTATTGCGCAACAAGGAAAAAGGCAGATGAGCTTTATACCGTCCTTTCCTCGGAAGATTACAGTGTAACGGTATATCATGCAGGGCTTGACAAAGATATCCGCAAACGCAACCAGGAGCTTTTCATCAATGATGAAAAACAGCTTGTTGTTGCAACGAATGCTTTCGGAATGGGTATTGACAAAAGCAATGTCTCATTTGTTATTCATTACAATATGCCCGGTGATGTTGAAAGCTACTATCAGGAAGCCGGAAGAGCAGGACGGGACGGCAGCGAAGCGTTCTGCATTCTCCTTTATTCCGGCGAGGATATTGCAATTCAGCGGTATTTTATTGACCATTCGCAGGAAAACGAGGAGCTTTCCGCCCTTGATTCGCTGAGCCTACGGCGGGTAAAGCTCAAAAAGCTCGGTGCAATGATAGATTATTGCGAAAGCGGCTGTTGCCTGCGGCATTATATGCTTTCCTATTTCGGCGAAGCTTCTCAGGATAGGTGCAATAATTGTTCTCGCTGTGTCGGAATGTTGTCCGGAAAGGATGTTACCGTTGCGGCGCAAAAGGTTCTTTCCTGTGTATACCGTGTCCGTGAAAGGGAGCCTGCCGCTGTCATTTCAAAGCTCATGAAAGGTGAACGGGACGAATATATTGTTGCATCAGGCTATGACCGCCTTTCAACATTTGGTCTGCTTGATGATATGAATATCAAGGATATCAAGCTTTTTGTTGATTTTCTTGTGTCCGATGATTGCCTTTCGGAGGATGAAAAGGGAAATCTTCACCTGACAAGGCGTTCAAAAGCAATTCTTTTCCGTTCAATGAAACTTTTCCAAAGGTACAAAAAGGAAAGGCCTCAGGATGGTGAAAAAGCTGAAGTTTTCGATGGCTTACTTTATAAAAAGCTTTATAAGCTCAGAAAAACGATAGCGGGAAAGGAAAGTATTCCGCCTTTCACTGTTTTTACCGACGCAACGCTCAGGATTATTGCACGAAAAAAGCCGACAACAACGGAAGAATTTGCGGCAATACCGGGCGTATCTTCAATGAAGGAAAGAAAGTATTCAAAAGCTTTCCTGGAACTCATTAACGGGCACTTCCAACATATTGAAAAGAACAGTAATAAGTGATATAATATCATATTATCTTTTTATGAAAGGAGCAAAGCAGATGCCGAGAAGAAAGTGGTGCGTTTCACGCATTGACAAGGAAAAAGCAAGCGAGCTTTCCGCTGCCTGCTGTATTGACCCGTTTGCTTCGCTTCTTTTGGTTTCACGGGGAATAACGACCAAGGAAGCTGTTGAAGAGTTCTTCTCTGCGGATTCTGCTTTTTGCGACCCGTTTTCCGTTTTGGACATGGACAAGGCGGTTGAAAGAATCAACCTTGCTGTTGAATGTGGCGAAAAAATCGCTGTCTACGGCGATTATGATGCGGACGGAGTGACAGCCTCTGCGCTTTTATATCTCTATCTTGAAATGCTCGGCGCAGATGTTGTCTGTTATATCCCTGACAGGGAAAGTGAGGGTTACGGTCTCAATATCAGGGCAATTGAAGCTCTTGCCGCAGATTCGGTCAGGCTGATTGTCACTGTTGACAACGGTATTTCCGCCATTGCCGAGGCTGAGCGTATCTATGAGCTTGGAATGGAGCTCGTTGTGACCGATCACCATAAAGTCGGCACGGTTCTTCCGAAAGCCGAAGCTGTTGTTGACCCGCACAGGGAGGACGACACCGTCAGCTTTGAGGATTGGGCAGGTGTCGGCGTTGCGTTCAAACTTATTTCTGCCCTTTCGGACGGAGAAAGCGAGGAGGTTCTTGAAAATTTTGCAGACCTCATCGCCGTCGGAACAATTGCGGACATTGTTCCCCTCACGGGTGAAAACCGTGCAATTGTCCGCCGTGGAATTGAAAAGATCAACTCGGGCGAGAACATCGGAATCAAAGCCCTCCGCGAGGTTTCCGCAACGGAGCAAAAGGCTGTCTCAGCAAGCTCGGTGGCTTTCGGCATTGTTCCGAGGATTAACGCTATCGGCAGGATTGAGCGTGCCGACAAAGCTTTTGAGTTGCTCGTCTGTCAGAATCCGGAACAGGCAAATGAGCTTGCTCGGGAAATTGACATTGCTAACGCAAAACGGCAGGAGCTTGAACAGCAGATTACCCTTGAAGCGCAAAAACTTCTTGACGAAAACCCGGAAATGGCTTTTGACCGTGTTCTTGTTTTTGACGGTGAGGGTTGGCACGGCGGTGTTATCGGAATTGTTGCCGCCCGGTTTGTTGACCGATATCTCAGACCTTGTATTGTTATCACAAGCAACGGCATTTCGGCAAAAGGCTCCGGAAGAAGCATTGAGGGCTTTTCGCTTTATGACGCAATCAACAGTGTTTCAGACCTTCTGACCCATTTCGGCGGGCATCCGCTTGCGGCGGGCTTCGGAATCAGACCTGAGGATATCCCGCAGTTTCGCCGGAGAATCAATGAATATGCAAAAACGGTGCAGATGCCTTTTGCAACGCTTACTCTCGATTGCAGACTGAAGCCTCAGTTCATTTCAGCTGACCTTATCCCGGTGATTGAAAGCCTTGAACCGTTCGGTGCAGGCAATCCGCAACCGCTTTTCGGTCTGTTTGACATGACGATAAACTCCGTTCAACCGCTCAAGGGCGGAAAGCATGTCCGTCTGAATCTGACAAAGGACAAAGCGAACATTACTGCGCTCAAATTTTCAACACCGTTTGACTCATTCCCTTACCGCAGGGGAGACAGGGTTGACCTTGCAGTAAGACTTGAAAAAAACGAATATATGGGGCAGACAAAGGTCAGCATATACATAAAAGATATCAGAATGGCGGGCACAGATGATGAAAAGTACCTGCGTTCGGTTCGCCTTTATGAAAAAATACGCAGGAAAGAGAATGTCCGACCGGAGCACGCAGCGCTCGCCGGTGTTGACCGTGCGTTTGTTGCTTCGGTATATCGCTTCCTCAGAAATGAGGGCGGCTTTTCAGGCGACAGCGATATTCTTTGTTACCGTCTCGGCGGTGACGGCTCGGATGCCTGCCGTGTTCTTCTGAGTATTGATATTCTGTGCGAACTCGGAATACTCAAAAAAGAGGACGGGAGAATTACACTCAGTGATGCCGACAAAAAGGTCAACCTTGCGGATTCCTGTCTGATGGCATATATTGAGAAACTTGCAAAATAAAGGAGGGTGGAAAATGGACGGAAAAGTTTTTGAAAACTATGGTTTTGACAAGCTGCTTGATACCGTTAAAGCAACCGGTTTTTCGCAACCGGATATTGAAAGAATAACCGAAGCGTTTGAATTTGCCGAGGTTTCACATGAGGGGCAGAAGCGCCGTTCCGGTGAGCCGTATATTATCCACCCCGTTGCTGTGGCTCAGATTCTTGCAGAAATGGGCATGGACACAGATTCCGTCTGCGCCGCACTTTTGCACGATGTTGTTGAGGATACTCCTGTCACGGACGAGGAGATAAGGAAAAAATTCGGCGAAACCATTGAACAGCTTGTTGACGGAGTAACAAAACTCGGTCAGATAACAACAAACAAAACCAACAGCGACGATGATGCAACCAAGGAAGAACGGCTTATGCTCATGGAGCAGCAGCAAAGCGAGAATGTTCGCAAAATGTTCCTTGCAATGAGTCGTGACATCAGGGTTATCATCATCAAGCTTGCCGACCGTGTTCATAATATGCGCACTCTGCGTTTTATGCCTGAGGAGAAGCGCCGTTTCAAGGCTCGTGAAACGCTTGAAATATATGCTCCCATTGCTCACCGTCTCGGTATCAGAGCGTTCAAGGAGGAGCTTGAGGACCTTGCAATCAGCTATCTTGATCCGGTTGCCTATAAGGAAATTGCTTCAACGCTTGAATCGCAGGTTGAATCCCGCCAGGCATTTCTGGACGGAATCAAAAAGCTGATAGGCGAGAGGGTACTCAAGGAGGTTCCCAATGCTCACATTTCCGGTCGCATAAAAAGTGTTCACGGAATATACAGAAAAACCTATATGCAGGGCAGAACAATAGACGAAATCTATGACATTTATGCAGTGAGAATCATTGTTGATTCGGTTTTTGAGTGCTATTACTGTCTCGGCATAATTCACGATATGTTTAATCCTCTGCCCGGCAGATTCAAGGATTACATTTCAACACCGAAGCCGAATATGTATCAGTCGCTGCACACAACCGTTATCGGAAAGGACGGCATACCCTTTGAAGTTCAGATAAGAACATGGGAAATGCACCACACCGCCGAATACGGAATTGCAGCTCATTGGAAGTATAAGCTCGGAATCAACGGAAAGGCGAGGTTTGAAGAACGCCTTGCCTGGATAAGGCAGCTGCTTGAAAACCAGAAAGAAAGCGATGATGTTGAGGAGATTGTCAATGTTATCAAAACCGACTTCACCCCGGACGAAGTGTTCGCTTTCACACCAAAGGGCGATGTAATAAGTTTGCCGATGGGCTCTTCAATCGTTGACTTTGCCTATGCAATCCATTCCGCAGTCGGATCAAGGATGATTGGCGCAAAGGTGGACGGAAGAATTACCACCCTTGACCACAGAATCAATAACGGTGAGATAATTGAGATTCTCACCACCTCAACTCCGCGCGGACCGAGCCGGGACTGGCTCAAAATTGCAAAAACAAGCTCCGCACGCAGCAAAATCAAAAGCTGGTTCAAAAAGGAGTGCCGTGACGAAAACATCGTCAGGGGAAAAGAAGAGGTTGACCGTGAATTCAAGCGCAACAACATCAGCCTTCCCGAAAAGCAGCTTATGGATTTTCTGCTCAAAGTTGCGCAAAGGCAGAGGCTTGCAACGGCGGATGATCTCCTTGCCGCAATCGGATACGGAGGGCTTTCGCTCAACAAGCTCATTCCCCGAATCAAGGAAGAATATGCAAAGCTTGTCCGGGAATCAAAGCCTGCGCAGACGCAGGGCGAGACTGAACAGCCGACGATTCCGACCGCCAAAAAGGTTGTCCGCTCTCCGGAGGGTATTCTCATTGAGGGCATTGACAATTGTCTTATCAAGTTTTCACGCTGCTGCGACCCGTTGCCGGGTGATGATATCATAGGCTTTATAACAAGGGGACACGGCGTTTCAATTCATACGCGTAACTGTACTAATGTTCCAAAGGACATCACAAAGTGCACCGAACCCGAACGCTGGATAAATGCCCGCTGGGATACAAAGGTTTCCGATTCCTACCGTGTAACTTTGTGCGTAACCTGCATAAACCGTGTGGGAATGCTTGCCGACCTTTCCGGTCAGCTTGCAAATATGCATGTCATGATTCATTCAATTTTTACCAAGGAAACAAAGGACGGCAGGAGCGCAATCTATCTGACAATCACCGTCAATTCCGCCGAACACCTCAAATCCGTTGGCGAAAAGCTGAAAAAAATCAAGGGCGTTCTTGAGGTTGAAAGATCCGGTCTTTAAAAATAAGTTTTAACGGAGAAATAATATGCGTTGCGTAATTCAAAGAGTTTCAAAAGCCAAGGTCACCGTTGACGGAAATGTTACGGGTGAAATTCAAAAGGGTTTCATGGTTCTGCTCGGCGTTGTTGACGGTGACACGGATGAGGAAATGCGCCTACTTGCAAAAAAGGTTGGCGAAATCAGAATTTTCAATGATGAAAACGGAAAAATGAACCTTTCGCTTTCTCAGGTGAACGGTTCGGTTCTTCTTGTTTCCCAGTTCACTCTCTGCGCTGACCTCGCAAAGGGACGCAGACCGTCGTTCACGCTTTCCGCTCCCGTCAGCGAGGCTCAAAGGCTATATCTCGCTTTCGGCGAGGAACTCAGAAAGTACGGTGTCAACAATGTTCAGTACGGCGTTTTCGGCGCTGACATGGCTGTTGAACTTTGCAATGACGGCCCGGTTACAATTGTTAT
>JAEDHZ010000001.1 GCA_016292705.1 Clostridiaceae bacterium | reverse complement strand
ATCTAAAATCTAATTTGCAACATACATCTGCTTATAAGGGTTCTTGCTGTCCGGAGTGATAACCGTGAACTGTTCGCAAAGCATATCATTAGTATCAAAACCGAAAAGATGGCAGAACCGTTCAATATACGGGAGAGCTTCTGCCATATCGCTTTCCTCTGCCTTTTTTGCGGTAATCTGAGCCGGAAAAACTATCGAATCCGCATCACCTCGGATAATCATTTTTCCGCCGTGCATTCCCGTGCAGGGAAAGTTTCCGACTGTGGGCTTTCCGTCCTTTTGGAGGCCGAGGACGATTATAAGTCCGCCTGCCTGATATTCTCCGAGAAAGCTTCCTGCCCTTTCACCGATGACAATTACGGGCTTTTTTTCTTTGTACTCCTTCATGTGTATTCCGGCTCTGTAGCCTGCGCTGCCCCGGATGTAGATTGCGCCGCCACGCATTGCATAGCCTGCTGCATCCCCGATGTTGCCGTGAACAACAATTTCCCCGTTGTTCATTGTGTCGCCCACTGCGTCCTGCGCATTGCCGTTAACGGTAATTGTTCCGCCTCCGAGATAGGCGCCGAGGGCATTGCCGGGAACACCGTCTATTGTTATGTTTTTATCTTTCATTCCTGAAGCGATGAAGCGTTGGCCGAGGCAGTTTTCAACAAAGCAGTCCTTGTCTGCGCTGCGGATTGCTTCATTGAGACTTGAAAACAAAACTCCGTCTGCATTTATATGTGTCATTCAAGAACGCCTCCTAACTTTTCTTTGCGCCACTGCTTTGAAAAAGCTGAAAGATCGGCGCATTTCTGAAGCCTTTCAAAGTCTACGGAATCAATGTCCGTTTTGTTTCTTATCATATCGGTATATATGCCGGCACGCTCGGTTTTTCCGATGAGGATGAAGCCTACGAGCCTGTTTTTGAGAACAAAGAGCTTTTTGAGCGTGTTTTCATCCTTTCCTTCATAGATGACTGCGCCCTCATCTCTGCCCGGTCTGCTTCCGGCGGTCATGATGTGTACGCCGAAAAAGCCGATTGAATTCATCGGTATTGCGTTGTCAAAAACTTCCGTTTTTCCTGCCATGTTTGTTCCGGCGCAGAATCCCTGCATATATGCGTTGGGCAAAAGCGCCATAACCTTTGTGCTTCCGTCGGAAATATCAACACTTTCTGTGCAGTCGCCTGCGGCATAAACACTTTTGAGAGAGGTTTTCATGTGTTCATCAACCGAGATTGCCCGTCCGCATTTTCCGCCTGCGTCCGAAACAAGCTTTGAGTTGGGCCTGACACCGACTGCAGTGACAAGAACATCAAATTCAAGTTCCTTTCCGCTTTTCATGAAAGCTTTGTTCGCTTCATATCGCACTGCGCAGTCGTTGAGCACAAGTTCTATTCCGGTTTCCTCAAGTCGCTTTTCAACAATGCAGGAGCTTTCCTTGTCAAGTATTGTTGAAAGCACACGGTCGGCAAGGTCGCAGACGGTGATCTTTTTTACCCGGTCAAAAAGTCCCTCGGCGCATTTGAGCCCGATGAGTCCCGCACCGATTATCAGAACACGGCTGTTTTTGTCAGTAAGTTTTTCAAGCGCAAGAGCATCATCAAGCGTTGTGAAGCAGAACTTGTTTTCCACCTTTTCAAAACCTTCAACGGGCGGAACAAAGGGCGAAGAGCCTGCTGCAATGCAAAGCTCGTCATAGAAAAGAACAAAGCCGTCGTCAAGTGTAACCGACTTTTTTTCACTGTCGATTTTTTCTGCTGAAATTCCGAAAAGAACTTTGACACCGTTCTCATCATAGAAGCTGTCGGGGCGGTATTTGATTCTTTCAAGGTCGGACTTGCCCTCAAGGTAGTATGAAATCAGCGGACGGCAGTAGGTGTGGCGTGCTTCTTTTGAAATAACGGTGATCTCTCCGTCTTTATCCGCACTTCTTATTCCCTCTATGCAACCGATTGCTGCAGTTGAATTTCCGATGATGAGATATTTTTTCATCTTTGCGTCACCCCTCCTCATAAACTATTGCCCTGTTCGGACAACCTGTAACGCAGGCAGGTTCGCCGCAGGAATTTTTAAGGCAGAGCTCACACTTCTGAACTGCACCGTTTTCATCGGGAACAACGGCACCGAACGGACAGACGAGCACGCATGTCAGACAACCTACACATTTTTCATGATCAATGCAGACTGCGCCGTCTTCAAAGTGAAGCGCACCCGAAATGCAGCTTTTGACGCAGATTGAGTCCTTGCAGTGACGGCAGGAAACGGCATAGGTGACATCCTCTCCGCTTTCAACCCGGATTCTCGGATAAATGCTTTTACCCCTGAGCTTTTCCATGCGGTCAAGCCCTGAATTTGCAAAAGCACAGTTATATTCGCAAAGGTGACAACCGAGGCACCATTCTTCTTTAACAAATACCTTTTTCATTCTCCTGCGTGTGAGATACCGAGGATCTCAAGCTCCTTTCCCGTCAGATTGACACCGCGCAGCATAAGTCGGTTTCCGCGCAGTGCTTCAATTGAGTTGATTCCCATTCCGCCGAGCAGCTCCTTGATTTCGTGCCGCCATGCGGTCATGAGGTTGATAAGACGCTGTTCTCCGATTTCCGGATTAAGTCTTTTGACAAGCTCCGGACGCTGGGTTGCAATGCCCCAGTTGCATTTTCCGGTCTGGCAGGTTCTGCAAAGATGACAGCCGAGCGCAAGCAGGGCGGCTGTTGCAATGTAGCACGCATCTGCGCCGAGGGCTATCGCCTTGACAACATCTGCGGAAGAGCGTATGCTTCCGCCGACAACAAGCGAAACCGTATTGCGTATGCCTTCGTCTCTCAGTCTTTTATCAACCGCAGCCAGCGCAAGCTCAATTGGTATACCGACATTATCCCTTATCCTTGTCGGCGCAGCGCCCGTTCCTCCGCGGAAGCCGTCAATGGCAATAATGTCCGCACCGCTGCGTGCAATTCCGCTTGCAATCGCCGCAATGTTATGAACGGCGGCAACCTTGACGATTACAGGCTTTTTATACTCGGTTGCCTCCTTGAGTGAATAGACAAGCTGGCGCAGGTCTTCAATTGAATAGATATCGTGGTGCGGAGCAGGCGAAATTGCATCTGAACCCTCGGGAATCATTCGTGTTTTTGAAACATCGCCGACAATTTTTGCGCCGGGAAGGTGTCCGCCGATTCCGGGCTTTGCCCCCTGTCCCATTTTGATTTCTATTGCTGCTCCGGTGTTGAGGTATTCCTCATGAACACCGAAACGCCCCGAGGCAACCTGAACGATTGTGTTTTCGCCGTAGCAGTAAAAGTCCTCGTGCAGTCCGCCCTCACCGGTGTTATAAAGTATTCCGAGTTTTTTTGCCGCTCTTGCAAGGCTTTCGTGGGCGTTATAACTTATTGAACCGTAGCTCATTGCGGAAAACATTACCGGCATTGAAAGTTCAAGCTGCGGCGGAAGTTCGGTTCTGAGCTTTCCGCTTTCGTCCCGCTCAATTTTCTCCGGCTTTTTCCCGAGGAATACCCTTGTTTCCATCGGCTCACGCAGCGGATCAATCGGCGGGTTAGTTACCTGGGAAGCATTGATGAGAATTTTGTCCCAATAGACCGGGAAGTTTTTCGGATTTCCCATTGATGAAAGTAGAACGCCGCCACCCGTTGCCTGCTTATAAATTTCCTTGATGGTGTCCGTTTGCCAGTTGGCATTTTCACGGAAAGCGCAGTCGTTTTTAACAATCCTGAGCGCATGAGTCGGACAAAGGGAAACGCAGCGCTGGCAGTCAACGCACTTTGCCTCGTCGCACATCATGAGTCCGCTGTCGGAATCAAAAAAGTGAACCTCATTGGCACATTGTCGTTCGCAGACACGGCAGGCAATGCAACGGTCATAATTCCGAGCCACCTCAAAATCGGGAAAAATATATGAAATACCCATTAGTACATACCCTCCTTGACCTTTACGATAACGGGCTCTCCGCCCATCGGAGCATAGATGTTTGCAGCGTCCGGTTCCATGGCACGGATTGCCGCTTCCTCACTTGCAACAAAAACCTTGTCGTCCTTTTCGCCAACAACCATTGAGCGCAGCTTGAGCCTGTCATTGAGCGCCATCATTCCGCCGTTGAAGCCGAGAATGATTGAGAACGGTCCGGTGATGAGGAAGCCGGAAAACATTGTTCGCAGATATGAAAGCTTCCTTTTTGTTTCTTCGTCCTTGCTTTCAATGGTGCTCCAGAACGGAGCAGCAATGACGCAGGCGGTTTCCTCAAGAGTGAGTCCCTGCCGTCTGATGAGATAATCTGCAATATAGGTTATGACCTCGGTATCGGTCTGAAGTGTACATTTATAGCCGAACATCTCAATAAACCGGCGGTTTGCGTCATAGGAGGAAATTTCACCGTTGTGAACCACGGAGTAATCCAGCAGAGCAAACGGGTGTGCGCCGCCCCACCAGCCGGGAGTGTTTGTCGGATATCTTCCGTGCGCCGTCCAGCAGTAAGCCTCATATTCATCAAGTCGGTAAAAGCGTCCGACATCCTCCGGATAACCGACAGCTTTGAAAACGCCCATGTTTTTTCCACTTGAAAAAACATAGCAACCGGGAAGACTTGTGTTAATGCGCATGACTGTCCGTGCAACATATTCCTTTTCGTCAAGCTGAAGCCTTGAAAGCACGGAGGCAAACGGAGTAACAAAGTATCTGCGGATTATCGGAACATCGGTAATTTCCGGAATCTTCCTTATCGGGATGTTCTCCGCTTTAACAATTTCAAAGCTGTCCTTGAGGAAGCGTTCGCACTTTTCCTTTGCCTCGTTGTCGTTATAAAAAATGTGAAACGCATAAAAATCCTTGTATTGGGGGTAGATTCCGTAGCCGGCAAAGCCGCCGCCAAGGCCGTTTGAACGGTCGTGCATGGTTGCAATTCCTTTTATCACAGAATCACCTGTCATTCTTTTTCCGTCTCTTGAAATGACCGCCGCAATTGCACAGCCGGACGGTATTCTGATTTCGCCCTCCAGTTTCATTTTCTGTTCGCCCTTTCTCAAAAAATTTTGAACGAGCAGTCCCAAAAAGCAAAATGCCTTTGCTGCTCAATGAAAAAAGCAAAGGCGTCCATTCCAAAAGGGTTTTACCCTTCTATGAATGAACGCCTTTGCTCACTTATGTTTCGGATTATATCACAGAGATTCCGAAATGTCAAATGTTAATGTCATTTTTTGTGGAATAATTACAAATATCGCTTTATCTGCAAAATAAGGTTCAGTATTCACTGCTTCTGGTTTACACTGTCTTGTGTTGCAATCGAAGGCCTATTTTTCTCAATTGTAAACCAAAAGTGATTCTCTGTGGCTATAATATTATCCGAAGTCAAAGAAAAAAGGAGCGGTGAAAGAATGAATGTTCCTCTTGCCGAACAGCTGCGGCCGAAAACCGTTGATGAAATGGTCGGTCAGCGCCATCTGCTTGCCGAAGGAAAAGCTTTGCGCAGAATAATTGACAGCGGCGAAGTTCCGAACCTTGTTTTTTACGGCCCTTCCGGTATCGGAAAAACCACACTCGCCTCAATAATTGCAAGCCGGACAAAAAGAAAGTTCTGCAAGCTCAACGGAACAGTTGCCTCAACCGCCGACATCAAAGCCATTGTTGCAAGCCTTGACACCTTTGAAGCGCCGAACGGAGTTCTGCTTTATCTTGACGAGATTCAGTATTTCAATAAGAAGCAGCAGCAAACCCTGCTTGATTATATTGAACGGGGTTCAATCACCCTCATTGCCTCAACAACGGAGAATCCGTATTTTTATATCCACAATGCAATTCTCAGCCGCTCAACGGTTTTTGAGTTCAAAAGCATTACGGGCGAGGAAATCATCCCTGCGGTTGAAAGGGCTTTTGCTTTCCTTGAAAAATCAAAGGGTATTACGATTGAAAAAGAAGACGGCGTTTCAAAGCGCATTGCTTTTTCCTGCGGCGGCGATGTCAGAAAAGCGATGAATGCGGCGGAGCTTTGCGTTCTGAGCACCCCCGTTGAGGACGGAAAAGCCCTCATAACGCTTGAAAGAGCGGAGGAGTTGACACAAAAAAGCTCCATGAAATATGACAAGGACGCAGACGAGCATTACGACATTCTTTCAGCTTTCCAGAAGTCGATGCGCGGCTCAGATCCGAACGCAGCATTGCATTATCTTGCAAGACTGCTTGAAGCGGGAGACCTCCCCTCGGCTGCAAGGCGGCTCATGGTCTGCGCCTGCGAGGATGTCGGACTTGCCTATCCGATGATTATCCCCATTGTCAAGGCTGCGGTTGACGCAGCGTTCATGGTCGGACTTCCCGAAGCAAGGATTCCTCTTGCTGATGCGGTTGTGCTGGTCTGCAATAGCCCGAAATCAAACTCCGCCTACCTTGCTTATGATGCTGCTGCGGCAGATATCCGCCGTGGAAACAGCGGACCGATTCCCCGTACTCTCCAGAACAAGCACTATGACGGCGAGGACAACGAACGCAAGGGGCAGTTCTATAAATATCCGCACGACTATCCGAACCACTATGTTCCACAACAGTATCTCCCTGATGCGATAAAAAACAAAACATATTACACCTACGGTGAAAACAAAAACGAACAGGCCGCAAAGGAGTACTGGAGCAAAATCAGGCAGAAATAAAAAAACACCGCCCTGTTACGGCGGAGAAAAACGAGATATAAATGCGAAATGACCCTTGACTGCTGCCTTTCTTTACAGGCTTTTGTTGCAGTCAAGGGTCATTTCTGTGAATTCTTGGTATCTAACATCTTTTTAACCTACACTTTCTTTGTATTTTCGATGCCGTTCCTTCTCGTTTTCTGCTTTCTGCACTGTGTTAAATTTTTCTCATAAGCGAGAACAGCTTCATGCTCGGGCTGAATCGAATTTCGGTTCGGTCATCTTTTCGGGGCGTCCGGTTGTTTGTTTTCGGTTTCTCTATAGTAAATTGTCGACTGATTTCTGATAATCTATGTTGATCTTCCGTTGAGGCTGTTTCAAAGCTTTTATGTTGTTTTTAGTTTTCTTCCGGCTGCAAGATTTTTTCGTCGGTAATTATAATTTGTTCAGCCTGAATGTTCTTTTTTTATTTTACTTGTTTTTTTGTTGCTTTGAAGCTCGGACGGTTGATCGGTTATTGTTTTTATGTCCGTTAATAACATTGAAACCAGGATTCTGAAAACTGAAACCGAAAAGCTTTTCCGGACTTTTTACCTGTACACCGGTATCATTCCTTTCTTGTTTATTTTAGGTCTTTACCTGTACATTGGTATCACCCTTTCTGTCTATAATATATCAAAAGGCAGTTTTCTTTTCAATTCGCAATTTTCACGAAAGAAAGCCGCCCAAAATGTGCAGATATACAAACTTTGATTTTCGGAAGATATCTTTTGCTTTTTCTATTGACTACTGTCTTTGAATTGTAATATAATTAAAATGTTGCGGGGCTGAAATTGCCCCTTTTTTTGTGTCCTGAAGAATTGTAAAATCCGACCGTATATGGTATGATATGACAAAAAGGAAGTGGAGCTGTAATGGAAGTCAGAATAATGGAAAACGCTTTTGAAATTTCAAAAGAAGTTTCGTCAATACTCATCAATAAAGTCAAGGAGAATCCGCATGCCGTTCTCGGCTTTGCAACCGGTGCTTCGCCCGTTGAAACCTATAAACGCATGATTGAAGCTTTTGAAAAAGGCGAGGTCAGCTTCAAGAATGTCACAACCTTCAACCTTGACGAATATTGCGGTCTTACCCATGAGGATGAAAACAGCTACTATTGGTTCATGAAAGAAAACCTCTTCGGAAAAGTTGATATTGATTATGAAAAGGTCAACTTCCTTTCCGGTGATGAAGCGAAAAGCGAAAAGAGCTGCCGTGAATATTCGGAGAAGATTTCCCAAGCCGGCGGAATTGACATTCAGCTTCTCGGAATCGGAACAAACGGACACATCGGATTCAACGAACCGGCGGACAGCTTTTCCGACGGACCTTTCAAGGTCAGGCTCACCAGCAGCACCATCAGCTCGAACAGCAAGTATTTTGTGAACAAGAAAATGCCCGAATATGCGCTGACAATGGGAATCGGCGATATCATGAGGGCAAGAAGGATTGTTCTCATTGCAACGGGCGAGGGAAAAGCGGATGCTGTTTTCAAAATGATAAAGGGAGAAGTTTCTCCGTCCTGCCCGGCATCCGTTCTTCAGAACCACAACGATGTTATTGTTTATCTCGACAAGGAAAGCGCAAAGCTTTTATGATTATGGCAAGAGGAAATCAGAATGGCTAAAGATGATATGAAAACCAAACCCGAAATTGTTTTTGCCGATGTCACCGACGAAAGAACGGTTGAACTTTCGTGGAAAGAGGTAAAGGATGCCACCGGCTATAATATTGAACGCTATGACCGTGAAAAGGACAAGTATGTGAAAATCGGCTCAGTCGACGCCGGAGTAACCTCTTTCACCTGCGCAAAGGAAGTCAGGGACGGCGTTTACCTATATCGAATCAATGCTCTCAAGGCGATTGAGGGCAAGCTTCGCCCTCTCTCAAAAAAAGGCTCTGCCCGTGCGGTCAATATTTCCTCCGTTCCGGCAGTTAATATCACAAAAATTGAAAGCCCATCGTTCGGAAAGGTCTGCATCACATGGGAAAACGATGAAAATGCAACGGGCTATGTTATCAACCGCCGACTTGAGGAAATGAATGAAGCTGTCCGGCGAGGAGAGACGAAAGCCGGGGAGCTTTCCTTCATTGACAACACCGCCGCTTCGGGTCAGGTGTACTATTATAATGTTCAAAGCTTTACCCCGGACAAAATCGCAACCCCCGGAGTTCCGGATAATCGCATATACAGCAACACCGGAAAAGAGGAATGTTTTGTTTGCGTTGACAGCACGGAGATTCTCCGTGTTAAGCGCAGCCTTTTCAAAAAGGTATCATTTGAATATCGCCTGACATCAGGTGTTTCGTGCTACATTCTTTATAAAAGCAACGCCAAAGACGGTGAATACAAAGAGGTTGCGCGCACAAAGGACGGCACAACTCTTTTCCTTTCGGACAAAGGAAAGAGCGGCGAAAAATCGGCTTACTACAAAATCGGCTGTTGCAAAACGGTCAACGGCAAGGAATGGTTCGGCAAAAAGACGGAAAGCGTGCTTATTAACTATAAGCTTTGAACAAAGTTTAACTTTCCGATGTGAAAAGTAACAAATAATCTTGACTTGCTTTGCCTTTGCGGTTATAATGAATACGGTAGCCTATTCTGTAAGGAGGATTATGATGAATAAAACACTCAAAAAACTCATTGCTTTTGTTCTTGTTTTCGCCCTTTCGCTTTCGGTTTTTGCCGGTGTGTTTGCTGTTTTTGCTGAGGATGCCACCGTTGCTGAGGGCACAACCGTTGTTGAGGAAATTGAAGAAGAGGAATACTCAACAACCACTTTCTTTGACTTGTTCGTCCGTTTCTGGAAGTCGATCGGTGATTTTCTGAAATACATATTCTATGATGTTTTCCTCGGAAAGCCCGCTCCGGAAATTCCCCCTGTTCCGAACAACCGTTATTTTTAATCAATTCTCAAGCAAAAGTCTGCAGCTTTTTGGCGGCAGACTTTTTTCTTTGTGATTTCTGATTATTCAGATGTTCCCTTGAAAATAATAAGCTTTTTGTGTATAATGGCAGTTGCCGGAAATGACATTATCCGGACAAAAGGCATTTTCTGCCGAAAAAAATCAAAAGAAGTGATTATCTATGTCAAAAATTTTTGCTCACAGAGGTTTTTCGGGCAAATATCCCGAAAACACAATGCTCGCTTTCCAAAAGGCTGTTGAAATCGGCTGCGACGGTATTGAACTTGATGTCCACCTCACAAAGGACAACGAGCTTGTAATTATCCACGACGAGGATATCAAGCGCACGGCAAACGGTCAGGGACTTGTCCGTGACATGACGCTTGAAGAACTGCGCAGCTTTGACTACTCCGCAGGTTTCAAGGGCGTATACGGTTTCAATGCAATTCCCACCCTGCGTGAATATTTTGAGCTTGTCAAGGATACCGATATCATCACGAACATTGAGCTCAAAACCGGAATTTTTGAGTATCCGACAATTGAACAGCGTGTTATCGACATGATCAGGGAATACGGACTTGAAAAAAAGATTATCCTTTCCTCCTTCAATCATTACTCTGTTCTGCGCTGTGAGGAAATTGCACCGGAAATCAAGCGCGGATTCCTTTCCGAAAGCTGGCTTATAAACTACGGAAAATACACCGCCGAAAACCGTGTTCAGTGCTGCCACCCCATTCATTGCTTCCTTTCGCCGGAAACGGTCAGAGAAATGCACTCTGCCGGCTGTGAAATCAACACCTGGACAGTCAACGAATATGATGATATCAGGCGCCTTTCCGAAATGGGTGTTGACGCACTCATCGGCAACTATCCGGACAGAATGATTGAAATTCTCAGGTAAATCCGGCTGTCTTGCTCGGAGCATTAAAGCTATAATTTGCAGAAACGGTGAGCTTTTTGCCGTTGTGCAAATTATAGCTTTTCTTGTTTATGTTTGATTTTCAGCTCACCTTTGCTGCCGGACTGTTCAGAACCTTGAGCGCAACAACGGTGATATCGTCCGCAGTCTCCCTTGTGCTGCGCAGACGGGCGAGTGAGGCAATGTGGGAGGCAAGGTCGTCCATGTTGTTTGTGCTCCATGCGAGAAGTTCATCGTTGATCCAACCGCAGTCGCCGCAGGTTGCTCCGTCGGAAAGGAGGAGAACAATATCCTCAGACTCAAGAGTGGTTTTTTTGCGTGCAAAGCAAACATCACGGATAATTCCTACCGGCAGTGACTGCTCCTCAACGGCGGTAATTTCCTTTCCCCGCCGTATAAAGGAAACCGCCGCACCGGCTTTATAAAACTCTGTTTCACCGGTATACACATTGACGCTTATTCCGTCAACGGTTGCGATTGATTCGTCGGTCGACTTGACCATCAGCGCACAGTTCACCGTTTTCAGCGCACTTTCAAAAGAGAATGAACAGGAAAGCAGCTTTTCCATCAGCGTTGCCGTCAGTGTTGAGTCAACGGCTGCCCTTGAGCCTGTTCCCATTCCGTCGCTTATCAGGGCAATCTCATTTCCGTTCATATCCCGAAGGGCGGCAATGCAGTCGCCGCAGATGCTGTTATCCTTGAACGGTATCTGGCATGAACCGGTAACAACACGGAAAACCGCTTTTTCCTCAAAGGTTATCACTGAACGCAGCTCAAGCACGGCAATCTCCGGCTTTTCAAAAACACGCCCGGTCGTCAGCTCAAAAATGGTTTTCATTTTTTGAAGATTGAGGTCAAAAACATTTTCAAGAACATTGACCTCAATGCTTATTCTTCCTCCTGAATTTGTGAAATAGTTCACGCAGTCAACATGGATATCGGCATCCGCAAGGGCTGTCCGCAGCGAACGGGAACGGGTGTTATCCGCAACACGGTTTGCACAGACCTGCTTTGCAAATTCGGAAAGGAACTCGGCTATTGAGGAAAACTGATCGCTGACAAGCGATCGCATTTCACGGACTTTCATTTTTGATGCCATTCCGGTGACAAAATCGCCGTAGCAGGAATTCACCTGGGAAACAAGGGCGTTTGCCCTCGGACAGTGCTTTTCAAGGCTTGTTTGTTTTCTGTCCGGATCTCTGATTCCGCTGATGGAAAGGATGTCGGCGGCGGTTTCGTTGAAATTTTCGCTCCAACATTCGTTTTTGAATGAACAGCCGAAGCAGATGTTCTGTTGAAGCTTTGCAAAGATACGGTTGATTTCCGGGTTTATCACATTGTCAAGCCTTGCGCTGACCTTTGTCACAATATCGGAAACTTCGCTGACGGTTTGCGCAGCACGCTGAAGCGAGGCGCAAACGCTGCGGTTGAGCTGATCGTCGGACAGAAGCAGATTCTTTTCAAGCTCAGTATGAACGGCAAAAAGCTTTTTGGACGGAACAGCGGCAAAAAGAGCACATCCTGCTCCGATTTCAAGCAAGCTCCAAAAAACCTGTTGGGAAAATCCACCGAAAAATGACATTACCGCAGCGGCAAGCGCAAAGGAAAGCGAAACTGCGTATTGACCAAGCGGAGCAAAAATTCCGCAAACAAGGGAAGCAACTGTGAGCACGGGGAACAAAAACCTTGATTCAGCAGAAACAGAAAGTGATGCCGCTGCGCAAACGCCGAAAAGACAGGAGACCGCCGCACCTTTATAATGTGAGGCAAAAAGAATCAGTAAAACCGCCGCTGTTCTTGCCGGAACAACGGGACCGAGAGAAAGACCGGAAGCGCAAAGCAAAAGAACACATAAGCAAAGCCCTGCGCCGGCAATGTCCTGAACACTAAGACTTGCGGCGGAGCAATGGAAAACCTTCGCTTTTTCGCAACGGATGAAGAGGAAGGAAGAGCACAAAGCAACCGAACCCTCGCAAAAGGCAAAAAGCAACGGCAAAAGCAGAGTGTCTGCAAAAAATGCCGCCGCAGCTGACGCCACAAAGCAGGAAAGGAAGGCAACAATGGGGCAGGAAAGGATACCCCTTATCGCCGGCAGCTTTTTTTCAAGCACGGTGCGGCAGGCGGCACACAAAAGCAAAGCTGCGCTGCATCGCAGAGCAGTCTGCCACGGAAAGGCAACAAAGTATCCGCAAACACCGCCGATGAGTGCCGCAACAGTTCCGGAAAAGGGAACGCCGGACAAAAATGCAGTGCAAAACGGCGAAAGTGTGCTCAGCGCATTGAGCTGAGAAAGCAAAAAGGCAACAGCGGCGATGCAAAGCTGTCTTGCCCAGGGAGCAAGCTGTTTTTCCTCGTCCATCACAAGCGCAGAAATGTTTTTAATTTCCGGTGCGGTTTTTTCTTCGGTTTTCATAAGGCTCGTCCTTTCAAAAAAGGTGGTTTTTGTGCCATTATAAATGTTTATTCAAAAGAAAGATGTCGCACTGTGGCAGAGAAATAAAAAATTATCAGCCAATTGACAGAATACGCTAAAAATGCTAAAATGTTCTTGATTTAAACAATGGGAAAGGAGGAATTTTCAATGGAAATATCAGCAAAGCTCAGCGAAATCTTTGAGTTCGTTTCAAAAATCCTTGGCTATATCTTTGATTTCTTTAAGTCATTGACAAAGAAAGACGAAACCGACACCTCAGAAGCTGCATAATCGATTTGAATTTCAAAAAACTGCCGCAACCATTTCTGGCTACGGCAGTTTTTACTTTCATTTATCTTTATCCGAGCATCATAATACCTTGGGTGATCAGAAGCTCTGCCACTATGTATGTCAGCATAACGGGGAAGTGTCCTCGCCACATCGGTTTTTTATAAAACTTTGTCAGGAACAGAAGCGAGTCTGACGCAAAGAACGAAACGGCTCCGATATAGGTCAGTGCTGTTGCAAGGCACGGCCTTGAGATGAGGAGCATAAACGCAAAAATATTCATTGATGCGTTGCAGAAAAGATAGAAAATCAGTCCGCCGTAAAGCTTTTTAGGTGCTGTCGGTCTGAGTGCACGGAAAACGAGAAAAATCAGCGCACAATAAACCAAAAACGCAAGGACAGTCAGGAGAATGTTCACATTGGCAAAATCAACCGACATAACATAAACGGCAATAAAGCAGAAATGTGAAATCATGAAACTGATTCCGCCGGCGGTGAACCATCCGTTTCCCTGTGGGATGAGGAGAACATCACCAAGCCAGCTTGTTGCAATGGCGGCAATGAGCACTCCGTTCTTTGCTTCTGCGGCAAAGAGGTAGTAAAGCAAAAGGAAAAGCAGGATGAAGCCCTTTGTTGCCGCACGAAGCTTTTTGTTGCTCACAAAGCTTGCCGCAAGGTGAACAACACTGACTGTCGCAAAAAGCACCAGAAATAAGATTTGCATAATTCCCTCCGTTCAGATGTCTGTTCAGTTGTTCAGAAGCTGTTTATACATCTTGATATATTCGTTGGAGCTTCTTCCCCAACTGAAATCACATTCCATTGCACGCGTGACAAGACCGTTCCAATAAGGCTTGTCATAGTATGCGCCGAGACCTCTGCGGATTGCATCAAGCATATCGTGCGCATTGTAGGTCTTGAAGGTGAAGCCGTTGCCCTTTCCGTCGCCGCTGTCGGTGACAGAATCACGCAGACCGCCGGTTTCACGGACAATCGGGAGCGTTCCGTAGCGCAGCGCAACCATCTGCGAAAGACCGCAAGGCTCGCTTTTTGAGGGCATCAGGAAGAGGTCGGCAGCAGCATAAATCTTGCGTGCCAAAGAGGGCACAAAGCCGATTCTGACGGAAATCTTTCCCGGATAGCGATCGCACAGCTCACGGAAATAGTTTTCATACTGCCAGTCGCCCGAGCCGACCACAACAACCTGAACATCCGTTGTTGAAAGGAATTCGTCAAAAATACCTCTGATGAGGTCAAGTCCCTTATGGGAAACAAGGCGGGAAACAAGTCCGATCATCGGAACATCGGCACGGACGGGCAGACCGAGGTTCTCCTGCAATGCCGCTTTGTTTGCGGCTTTGCCTTTCTGAGCCGTTTCAACATTATAGTTTTCCGCAATTGCTCCGTCGGTTTCCGGGTTATAGCTCTCGGTATCAATTCCGTTGAGTATGCCGAGGAGCTTCCATTGACGGGCTTTCAGAATGGTGTCAAGACCGTGGCTGTACCACGGGTCAAGAATTTCCTGTGCGTATGACGGGGAAACTGTTGTCACCTTGTCTGCACATTCAATTGCACCCTTCATGAAATTGACATCGCCGTCATATTCAACAATTCTTGTGTCCTCCGGCTTGAGGCCGATAACATCGCCGACAAGATCCATTCCGTAGGTTCCCTGATACTGAATGTTATGGATTGTGAAAACGGTTTTAATTCCCTGATACCACGGATTTTTGCTGTACATTGTGGTATAGAACACCGGAGTCAGTGCGCACTGCCAGTCGTTGCAGTGAATAATATCGGGTTTGAAGTCAATGTGGGGCAGAATTTCAAGCACGGCTCTTGAAAAGAATGTGAAGCGTTCCGCATCATCATAATGGCCGTAGATTCTGTCGCGCTTGAAATAATACTGATTGTCAATGAAATAATATATCACGCCCTTGTACTTCGCCTGGAAAACGCCGCAATACTGGCGTCTCCATGCAACGGGGACGGAGATACTTGTTATGAAGGACATTGAGTCCTTGAGCTCCTGGCTGATTGTGTCATAAAGAGGCATGACAACACGGCAGCCGATGAGCCTTTTCCTCAGCGCCTGCGGAAGCGAACCGGCAACATCACCGAGTCCGCCGCTCGCCATGAAGGGCTGAGCTTCAGATGCAGCAAACAAAACTTTCATGCTTTTCCTCCAATATGAGAAGTTTTCAAAACAGAGATAGTTGTAAATCTTTTCGGATTCCTGTTTTTGAAACTGAATTTTCTGTCAGACAGTGATATTCTTTCCGATGTAGACAGGATAGCTTTCCGCACCGGAGATTTCACGGTTCGGGCGGATGACAACATTTTTGTCAAGAATTGCGCAGTTGATTTTTGCGCCGGCGCTGATATAGCTGTCCTGCATTATGACGGAGTTCTTAACAACTGCGTCCTCGGCAACATATACACCCCGGAAAAGGATGCAGTTTTCAACCGTTCCCTTAATTACGCAGCCGTCGGCAATAAGGGAGTCAGAAGCCTTTGAGCAAACGCCGTAAATTGCCGGAACATCGTCACGCACCTTTGTGTAAATCGGTCTGTCCTTTTTGAACAGCTCTTTTCTTCCGCCTGAAAGCAGACGCATACTGATGTCATAGTAGCTTTGGAGCGAATCAACCATTTCCGCAAATTCTTCAATTTTGTAGCCTCTGATGTCAAGACTCTGAACATTGTTTGCTATGATTGCGCTTTCAAACCGGGCGTCCGGAAGCGTTGCGGCACTGTTGACAAGCCTTTCGAGCAGAGCACGGCTCATGATGATAATGTTGAGCGAATAATTCATCGCCTGGGTTCCGAGCTCGCCCGTCCTTGCGCTGACGATTTTGTCGTTTTCAAGGTCAAAGGTCATGATGTCTGCAATGGCGGGTTTAACACCGCGCTTATATGCAATTGTGATGTCTGCACCGGAGTTGAGGTGTGCCTCAATGAACTTTTCATAGTCGATATTGCACACAACATTGCAGTCGCAGAAAAGGATATAGTCCTTGTCGCTGTGAGAAATATAGTCCATCATGCCCTTCAGAGCTTCAAGACGGTGACTGAATATGCCTGAAGAATCGCCAACATTGAACGGCGGAAGGAGAGTGAGCCCGCCACGCTTTCTTGAAAGGTCCCATGCCTTGCCTGAGCCGAGGTGATCCATAAGTGAGCGATAGTTGCTTTTTGTGCTGACACCAACCTTTGTGATTCCGCAGTTGACCATGCCGGAAAGGCAGAGGTCAATGAGGCGATATCTTCCGGCAAACGGAATTGAACCCATTGTGCGGATACCGGTCAGCTCACTGACTTGTTCGTCATAAATACTTGAATATATCATTCCGAGAACATTTGAAGCCCGCATTATTCTGCCTCCTTTACATCTTCGTCAACCATTGTCTTTGCGGCAACAGCGGCATTTTTGCCGATATGAACCTTCTCGCCGACAACGGCAATTCCCCAATCGTCAAAGGCGTTACTCATTGAAGCCGGGTCATTGCCGACATGGGCGTTTTCGTCAATAACTGCATTTTCGGCAACTATTGAATATTCAACCAAAGCACCGGATTTGATAACTGTTCCGGGCATTACGATTGAATAACGGACAGTTGCGCCCTCCTCAACGGTAACATTGGAGAAGAGGATGGAATAGTCCACACTGCCGTCAATCTCGCAGCCTTCGGAAATCATTGAGTTTTCAACGGAAGCCTTGTCTGAAATGAATTGCGGCGGAGAGGCCGTTGTTTTTGAATAGATTTTCCAGCTGTTATCCGAAAGGTCAAGGTCAACCTTTGGATTGAGCAGATCAAGATTCGCTTCCCAGAGGGAATCGATCGTTCCGACATCTTTCCAGTAGCCGTCAAACTGATAGGCAAAGAGTCTTTCGCCGGCGTTGTGCATCGCCGGAATGACATCATGGCCAAAGTCGTTTCCGGAATCGGGATTGTTTTCATCGTCAATGAGATACTTTCTGAGAACGCTCCAGGTGAAGATGTAAACACCCATGGAAGCTTTGTTGCTCCTCGGGTTTTTCGGTTTTTCCTCAAATTCGCTTATCGAACCGTCATCGTTGACAAACATGAGACCGAATCTGGAGGCCTCCTCCCAAGGCACTTCAAGCATTGCAATGGTGCAGGAGGCATTCTTTTCCTTGTGGAATGCAAGCATTTTTGCATAGTCCATTTTGTATATGTGGTCTCCGGAAAGAACTGCAACATATTCGGGATTATAGCGGTCAATGAAGTTGATGTTCTGATAGATTGCGTTGGCTGTGCCCTTGTACCACTGTGTGCCCTTGATCTGCTGATAGGGCGAGAGAATATGAACACCGCCGTGGGCACGGTCAAGATCCCAAGCTGAGCCGTTGCCGATATAATCATTCAGCTCAAGCGGCTGATACTGCGTGAGAACACCGACTGTTTCTATTCCCGAGTTAATGCAGTTTGAAAGGGGAAAGTCAATGATACGATACTTTCCGCCGTAAGGTACGGCAGGCTTTGCAATGTTCTTTGTGAGTATACCGAGGCGGCTCCCCTGTCCGCCGGCAAGGAGCATTGCAAGGCATTCTGTTTTCTTTGCCATAAAATTCCTCCTTAATATACTAAATGTTTGTTTATTTAATTAACGCTTTTTTCTTTTTTGCGTTTGTTTCCTCTGTCTGCTTTTTTTGCGGCTTTGGCTTTCTGATGAGATACAGACACGAAAGCGGAGGCAAATCAAGGGTGATGCTGTTTTCAAAACCGTGCATAGGCCGGTTCTTTGAGGTTGCCCTTGTTTTTGTTCCTCTTCCGCCTCCGGCAAATTTTTTGTCGTCAGAATTGAGAATAACTTCGTAAATTCCGTCCTTTTCAACTCCGAACGAATACTTTTTGCGTTCAACATTCGTCAGGTTGCAGACGCAGACAAGGGCATTGCCGTTTTTGTCTTTTCTTGTGAAGGCGATTACGGAGTTGTTGCAGTCATCGCTGACACACCAGGAGAAGCCCTCCCAGCCGTAATCTATTTCCCAGAGTGCCGGATATTTTTTATAAATTCCGTTGAGCGTCCGGACATAGCCCTGCAGAGCCTTGTGCTTGTCATAGCCCAGCAACAGCCAGTCAAGCTCCTCATCAAAGCGCCATTCAATGAACTGACCGAACTCCTGACCCATGAAGCAGAGCTTCTTTCCCGGGTGGGCAGTCATGTAGCCGAAAAACGCACGCAGTGTGTCAAACTTTTCGTCATAGTTTCCGCTCATCTTGCCCATGAGTGAGCATTTTCCGTGAACAACTTCATCGTGTGAAATCGGGAGAATAAAGTTTTCCGAAAAAGCGTAGAAAAACGAAAATGTCAGAAGATTGTGGTTATACTTCCTTGAAAGACCGTCAAGAGAGAAATAGCGCAATGTATCATTCATCCAGCCCATGTTCCACTTGAAGTTGAAGCCGAGTCCGCCGGCATCAACGGGCTTTGAAACAAGCGGCCACGCCGTGCTCTCCTCCGCAATCATGAGGGCATGGGGATACTCCCGGAAAATTGTTGAGTTGAGGTTTTTGAAAAATTCAATTGCCTCAAGGTTTTCGTTTCCGCCATATTTGTTTGGTATCCACTGACCGTTTTCACGACCGTAATCAAGGTAAAGCATTGATGAAACGGCGTCAACACGCAGTCCGTCAATGTGATATTTTTCAAACCAGAAAGCTGCGGAGCTGACAAGGAAGGAGACAACCTCCGGTCTGCCGTAGTCAAAAATCTTTGTTCCCCAATCCTTGTGCTCGCCCTTTCTCGGATCGGCATATTCATAGCATGGCGTTCCGTCAAAGAGCGAAAGTCCGTGGAGGTCACGGGGGAAATGCGCCGGAACCCAGTCAAGAATGACTGCGATATCGTTTTGGTGACAAACATCAATGAAGTTCATCAGCTCATCCGGTGTTCCGTAACGGGAGGTTGCGCAAAAATATCCGGTAACCTGATAACCCCACGAGCCGTCAAACGGATATTCCGAAAGAGGCATCATTTCAATGTGGGTATAGCCCATTTCTTTGACATAGGGCACAAGCTCACGGGCAAGGTCACGATATGAAAAGGGACTGTTGTCCTCATACCGACGCCATGACCCTGCGTGAACCTCATAGACATTCATCGGGCTTTCATAGGGGTTGTAGTTTTTCCTTTTTTCAAGCCATGCTTCGTCGTTCCATTCATAGGTGTCAAGCTCATAGAACTTTGAAGCGTCGCTGGGGCGTGTTTCGCTGTGGAAAGCATAGGGGTCACATTTTCCGGCACTCGTTTTTCCGTCCGGATAGGTGACAAGATATTTATAGCAGTCAAACCGCCTGATTGAAGGGATGACACATTCCCAGGTCTGTCCGTCGGAAAGGCGGTACATCTTGTTTTTGTTTCCGTCCCAGTTGTTGAAATCTCCGATAACACTGACATCACAGGCGTTCGGTGCCCATACGCGGAAAGTTACGCTGTCCTCATCGGGTGTTTTGTGGGCGCCGAGGTATTCATAAGCACGACAGCCCTTCCCCGAATGAAAAAAGTACAGAGCGGTGTCATCGCCTTTTCTGATTTTTTCTGATCCCATATTACGATTAATCCTTCCCGAACAGAGTTTGCGGCTTTATGTTTTCCTGCTTCGTCTGTTCAAAAATAACGGCCACTGCCTTTGTCACAACGGACAGGGGCGTGACGGGCAAACCATTAGGGAACTGCTTTCTGAAAGCATAATTCCTTATCAGTTGAGGTGCAGTTGTCTTGCATCGCAACAATCTTTTGATATGGTTACCCTATTATGATAATAATATCATTCTGCGGATAAAAAGACAAGAGCTTTTTGCTATTTTGTTAGAAGCTCTCAAAAATTTTTTTACAAAAATTGTGCATTTTGTTAGAAAATTCAGTCACATTTTATAAATCTGACAGGTTAAACAGAACTAAGTGCATTTTCAACAGTTTTTTCATCAGTATATGACGGATGTCAATTCCTTTTTGCGTAAAAAAATATCCCCGCTCAAAGAGCGGGGAAAACCGAATTATCAATAAGTAAAGCTCCAGGTTTCCAACATGCTTCCGCTGAAAGAAGCATTGCCTTTAAGAACCTTGAGGGAGGCGGCTCCGTAACCGTCCATCGGAAGATTCAGCTCAAGCTTAACAAGCTTTCCGGCAGCATTGACCGTGGCAACAACCGATGAACCGGGATAATGCATGTTTGCTTCCGTAATCTCTGCGCCGTTGATTTTATCAGAAATCTTTGAAAGGTCAAGATAACCGATTGCGGCAGCATTGAACGGAGGAACGGGATTCTGAAGAGTTGTGGATTCTTCTTTGATTCTGATTGTATACACGGTGTCCGTTCCGCTCTTCTTTGCGCTTGCTTCGGTAACGCCGGCTTCCGTAATGTCAAAGGTCCTGTCCTTGGGAGGAATGACCTGGGTGGGAGAAACAACACCCTCATCCTCAACCTCTTTTCCGTCCGGTCTTACTCCGGTTGCCTGACCGTTAACAAATTTATAGGTTGCACTCTTTTCTCCGGTGAAGCGCTGAACAATGCCATTGACAATGCTTGTAAGACTTGGCACACTGCAATCGTTGACGGTTATCTTAATGTTTTCTGTCTGAACGGCTGTCATGTTCTGTTCTGATTTAACGGCGTCAATAGCTTTCTTTGCTGCGGCGATAACCTCGGCTTTTGACATTGAAGCAGGGTCAGCGGCAGGTCTTGTTGTCGGTGCTGTTGTCTGTCCGGCTGTGCTCTCGGTGTAAGCAGTAAGCGGTTCGGAGGGCACGGTTGCCTCGGTTGAAGAAGTCACGGTCGGTTGAGTCTGATCGATCGGAACAGAGGAGGACTGAGAGTTATAGTTTGTCTGGCTCATCGGCTGAAAGACCTGAGTCTGAGATGCTTTAAAGTTCTTTTTTTCACGGTATGAACCGAGCTCAAAGCCCATGAAGAAAAACCAGACGGACAATATAACGCATATTATGGCGGTTACTTGCTTTTTCATGATATAAAATTCTCCTTTATGAATACTGCCCGGCGAAGCCGGAACACAAAGTCAGATACAATAATAGTATACAAAACGATTCTATAATACAATACCCAAATTCAATTTCATTGTCAATAGTAATAACCCAAAATTAACAAAATTGTATTGATTAAAGAAGTCTGGAAACAGCATAAAATATATATGAACGATTGACAGAGGAGATTTTTGCTGTTATCATTAACCGGTAAATACTATTTGTTTTTATTTTTCCAAAGGACAAAGAGCAAGGAGAAAGAAATGAACAAAGCAGTTCTTATCACGGGTGCCTCCGGCGGTATCGGCAGAGAGCTTTGCCGGATTTTTGCCGAAAACGGCTTTGATGTAATCATGCAGTATTTCAAAAACCGGGAGGCTGCGCTTGCGGTGAAAGAAGAGCTTGAAAACCGCTTTCCGGTTTCGGTCTTCCCCGTTTGTGCAGATCTTTCAAAGGATTCGGACTGCGTAATGCTTGCTCAAAGGGCATTGGAGCTTTGCAAAGAGATTGATGTTCTTGTCAACAACGCCGGCGTTTCTCTGAGGGGTATTTTCCAGCTTGTTGATGAAACGGACGCAAAAAGACTTTTTGCAGTTAACACCCAGAGCGCAATGCACCTTTGCCGGCTCATACTGCCGCAGATGATTAACCGAAAAAAGGGAAAGATTGTCAACATATCCTCAATGTGGGGTGTTTCCGGCGGTTCGTGCGAGGTTGACTACAGCGCATCAAAGGCTGCGCTTATCGGTTTCACAAAGGCGCTTTCAAAGGAAGTCGGCCCGTCCGGAATCAATGTCAACTGTGTTGCGCCCGGCTTCATTGAAACGGAAATGAATGATTGCTTTGACGAGGAAACAAAACGGCAGATTGCACTTGAAAGCTCGCTCGAAAAAAACGGAACCCCCCGTGATGTTGCTGAGCTTGTCTTTTTCCTTTCAAGCGAAAAGGCAGATTTCATCACCGGTCAGACCGTAAGCATTGACGGCGGTCGCTGAATTACTCAACCGCAAAAAGGAGTTGAAACTCATGAGTGTATATATTATTGCTCTGCTTCTGCTTTGTCTCTTTGGGATAAAGTTCAGCTTTAAGGACGGATTTGAGGACTATATGTCCGTTCAGAAAACCGGCTCTGTAAAGGGCGTTTTTGTCATTATTGTTTTCCTTTCGCATATTCGTCAATATATAAAGCTTGAAAAAACACCGGTCAACGAGCCTTTTACGGATTTCATGCTTTTTCTCGGTCAGCTCATGGTGGTTGCGTTCTTGTTCTATTCGGGCTACGGAATTGCATTGAGTCTTGAAAAAAAGCCCAAATATGCGTTGACGATACCGAAAAAGCGCATCCTTTCCGTTTGGTATCACTTTGCAGTTGCCGTGCTGATATTTTTCTGCGTCAGCCGTCTGCTCGGAACGAAGTATGACGGTGTTCGTTTGCTCAAATCCTTTTTCGGACTCTCCGCTGTCGGAAACAGCGTCTGGTTCATTTTCACGATACTGATGCTATATGCGCTGACTTTCCTTGTTTTCGTTTTTGCAAAGGACAAAATTGTTGTTCCGACCGCTGTTTTCACCGTGCTCGCCTTTGCGCTCATGCTTGTTTTGCGTGCGCTCAAAGGCAAGGAATATTGGTGGTATGACACGCTCATGTGCTATCCGCTCGGAATGTGGTATTACATTGCAAAGCCGGCTGTTGACAAGCTTTTGTTGAAGGACTTTTCAAAGTGGTTTTCCGCAACAGGCATGGCAGTCACCGTTTTTGCCTTTCTCGCTTACCTTTTGCCGATATACAACAAGACACGCAAGCTGTTCATTCCGCAGGCGCTCGTTTTTGCACTCGTGATTACCCTCGTTTCAATGCGTATCAGCATTGACAACAAGGTTCTGCGTTGGTTCGGAAAACGGGTTTTCAGCATTTACATTCTGCAAAGAATACCGATGATGATTTTTTCAAAGTTCGGACTGAATGAAAAACCCGTTCTCTTCACCCTTGTCTGTCTTGCGGCAACGGTAGTTATTGCAGAGCTGTTTGACCGCCTGCTTGACCGCTGTGATGTTCTTCTGCACATCAAGAAAGCCCCGCCGGGAAAGCCCAAAGCCATACCAAAGGCGAAAAAAACGGACGCATAAATATTTTTTGGAAGGTGAAAATTATGGTTCGGGTTGTTGCCGCCCTCATCAGGAAGGGCAATACATTTCTAATCTGTCAGCGCCCTGCGCACAAGACCCGTGGTTTGCTCTGGGAATTTGTCGGAGGAAAGGTTGAGCCGGGCGAAACAAAGCAGGAGGCTCTTGTCCGTGAGTGCCGTGAGGAGCTTGATGTTGAAATCAGTGTTTCAGATGTTTTCATGCAGCTTGTCCATGAATACCCCGACATGACGGTGGAGCTTACCCTTTTCAATTCGGAAATCAGGAGCGGAACAATCCGTATGCTTGAGCACAATGATATAAAGTGGATAACAACAGCTGAGATTGACAATTTTGACTTCTGCCCTGCGGACAAGGACATCCTAAAGAAGATAAAAGAGGAGTTTTAAGTAAGAAATAACGATTTAAATAAATAGAATTGAATCCAACAAAAAGATAAGCTATGACTCACAGAATCTGCTTGACAGTAGTTACTGTGAATCATAGCTTTATTTGCGGTTGTTGTTTTACTGTCCGTCAGGAGTATAAACCAACATAAAGCAATGCGAGCGAATCTTTCCCTCCATGACCTTTGTTCTGAATTCGTTGCCGGAAATAACCTTTCCGCCGACATTTATTGAGGAAACATAGCCGAGGTTTTCGTTTATCGCGCGGTCGTGAGAGATGATTGTCAACCATGTTGACGGGTCGCCGCTCACATCAACATTCAGCTTGCTCTTGATAATCTTCTTCATATCATCGCTCGAAACGGTATATGTTGATTTGAAGTCGTTCACCTGGTAGTCGCCATAGCTCGGTCTTCCGCCGCCGAGATAAGGCACAGCGGTTTTTCCCCAGACATTGTAGAACGAAGTTGTGATACCTGCACTGATGGAATGGAAAGGCGTCAATGCGGCTTCCGTTCCGGAATACGCAATGTATAAGCCGTATTTCATGATTTCATCAACAGCGTCATAGCACGCCTGGGACGGGGCTTTTCCGAATGCGTTTGAATCCGTTCCGAGACTGTAGTTATAATACTTTGCAAAGGTATAGAGCGCAACTGCCTGGGCTTTGAGCGCCTCTTTGTGGAAGGAGGAACCCATTTCGCTTTCAAGTGCCGAAGCGAGGTATTCACGGGTTTTATAATCCGAGCCGTTATACTTGATTGTTTCCGGATAAGTGTCCCCGGTAACAAGGGTGGTTCCGTAGTAATAGTTGGCAAGAATCTGCGCATAGTTCCAACCCTGCTGGGCAAGATAGTTCGCTCCGTGCTGGCTCATGCCGACGCCATGTCCGTAGCCGAAAACATAGAAGGTAAACTTGCCGCTTTTTGAGGGGGCAGGGGCTGCCGTTGCCTGAGCCGAATATTCGGAGGCGGCAGGTTCTCTTGGTGTTGTTCCGGCAACGGGCTGGTTTTGTGAACCGGTGCTGCTTTCAACACCGGGGAAAGCGTTGCTTGTGGGTTGTGACTGCTGGGGTGTTTCCTGCGGCAAAACCGTCAGGAGAGGATTCATTGTTGTTGACGGCTCCTCATTGTTCCAGACGAGCCTGACAAGGAAAACGGGAGTTATTGCCGCAACAATCAGGATTGCCGCAATGAATATTATCATACCTTTTGAGAGCTTTTTTTCCTCGGTCTTTTTTATTATTTCGGGCCTCGGCCTTTCATTGGCAGGTTTTGAAAGCTCTTCTTTCCTTCGGATATCATCAAGCTTTTGCGTCAGCGTGTCGCAGAGAATTGCAATGCAATGCGGCAAAAGCAGCTCAATGTCGTTCGGGTTGGTGGTGTTGATTTTTTTCGCCTTTGCCCGCTTTTTTTCGGCAACGGCAATGTATGCAAAGTAGTTTGTTGTTCCGTTTTCATTCTCACTTGTGAGAATGTTTGAAACAGCCGCACCGAAATCGGATTCGGTGTTGAGCATTGCCTCCCGTGCATGGCGGATTGTTTTCACCGATTCCGACTCTGCAAGGTCGTTTTCATCGGCGCTGTCCTCGTCATCATCAAGAATTTCAACAAAGTTGACAACATCCCCCAAACCGTCAATCCGGTCATAGAGGTTATAGACCTGCATTGAAGCTTCGCCCGTTGCAAAGGCAGCGGTTTTTGAAAGCTGAAGCAAAGCGGAAACCATTGCGCCGACGGACGGTGAAAAATCATATCCCTGTCCGTCCACGGTCGGTTCGTCAGAAGTCGGTTCTTCGGAATCTTCAACTTCTTCATCCGGTTCTTCTTCGCTTTCCTGACTGTCTGAGAAAGAGGCGGAAATGAATGATTCAAGAACTGAATCCACTCTGACAAAGTCAAGCGGAAGATATGTGAGTATTCCGCTCAGAACAGCGCAGGAAAAGCCGCTGGACAATCCGTCCGGCGAAAGGTGGAACACTGCGCCGTGCGGAATAATACATTCGCTTTCCATGTCAACCGAAGCGACGCCGTCATCAGCGCTTTTTGCAATCCTTTCGGCAATGTTCGGACTTGAATATTCGTCAAGCAGAAACTTTGCAAGAAGCTCACGTTTGACGGCATTATAGTCAGCAGTGTTTACGGCAACAATAATGCGTTCGCCCCTTTGAAGTGAACGCAAAGCGGCGTCAAAAAGCTCATCGTAATTTCTGAAGGTAAAAACCCTGTCGTCCGTAAGACCGTAATTTTCAAGGGAAAGGCAGATCTTATAGACCGCATCGGCTGAGGAAGCCGACAAGTTTTCAAGAGTAAAAAGCTTTAACATTTCTCTCCTCGTTTTTCTAGATGGAAGCTTCTGAAAAACAGACGCCGACATCATTGTATTTATGGTAAGAAATTTTCAAACAGCAATTGATTGAAAAGTCACAAGCCTGCTGAGCCGTTTGGATCAGCCGATATACCACCTTGCCGCATCGTAATAGGGGTTTGTGAGTCTTTTTGCGGTGTAGTATGCCTGAGGATAGCGCGGATTGGAGTTGAGCGTTGCCTTTGAGGTGTCAACCTCTGCGCTTTCTCCCGGACGGACAAGGCGGGCAACAACAACAAAACGGGCATCCTCAAACTCATGCGAGCAGGTTGAAAGGGTCAACAGCTTATCTGTCGGAAGAACATCAACGCCCGTGTCATAAAGCGAACGCTGTGCAAGCTCATTGAGATAGGCGGAAAAGCGGTCCAGGGTTGAAAGCGTTGTGAAGTAATACTGGAAAACATATCCGTTATCGTCCTTTTCCTCGGCATTCGTAATGAATGCGGCGATAACTTTCCACTTGTAGTTTTTATAAATAGTATTGAATGTGATGACCGGAGCGCTTTTGAATCCGTCAATGCTCTTATAATTGTCAAGAGCGCCGAAGACGGTTTTGTCGTTCATGTGGTGACCGAAAATGATTGTGTTGAGGTCGAGCGGCTCAATCCTGTTCCGATAGGTCACAAACGGACAGCCGTACTTTGTGCTCTGGCCGTAAAAGTTCTTTTCAAGATAGGTGTCATCATTATCCGTCTGAACAACGGGGAGCGAAAGATTAACACCCTTTGCTTCAAGATAGCCCACAAAATCATTGTTTGTGGCATAAAGCTTTGCATATTTTAGCTGAATGTCCTGCGGGAAAACCGTGTTCGGATACTCCTCACGGATTTTTTTCCATTTTTGCGCAACGGACATTGTTGTTGATTTTTCTTCGTTTTTTGTTGTTCCGGGAGTTTTGTTGGCGGATGTTTCGTCGTCCGTGATAATAAGGTCGGAGATGCCTGATTCAAGCTTCTGGTTATCCTTATGAAGCTTATACTCTTTCAGTAATACTGCCGACGAAATGACAATTGCGAGGATTGAAGCGGAAAGAACAATGAGGCGGATAATTTCCGCAACGGAGGGTTTCTTTTTTTCGGGTGCTTTCTGCGGCTCGGAAGCCTGCGGCGCAACATCCTCAACAACAAGGCTTTCCGGAACAGGCATTCCGGCTTTTGGGACGGTTTTCTTCCGGTTGTTGTTCAAAGAATTCAGGTTTGAAGGCTTTTTCGGAGTGCTGATGTCAATTTCATCAACAAAATAATCAATTGCAACGGAGCTTCTCCTCGGAAGAGCTTTCGGCGTCTGCGGTGCAGGGAAGAATTCCTCTTCGTCATCGTCATCAAGCTCGTCATCTTCATCGTCATCATCGTAACTGTTAATGATAGGGGGAGCAACGGGAGCCTGCGGCTGCTTCGGTGATTCACCCTCGGGAAGATCAAAATCCGGACTTTGGAAAACGATTCTTGTTCCGGCGGAGTTACTTTTCGGTTCGGCAACCGCTTCTTTTGACTGCGGCTGCGGTTGAGACTGTGCAGTTTCAGCCCTTGCGGCAAGATCGGGATTTGAGTTCAGATACTGCTTGAGTAAAAACGCAACCTGTTCATCTGTCAGCTTGAACTCCGGTTCTTTCTGCAACGGTTCGTTCTGCGGCTGTTTCGGTGACGGCTCTTCGTTTTGCGCATTCCTTTCCTCCGGAGCACCGGCGGGAGGGTTCTGCGTCTCCTTCCTCACGCTTTTGGAGGAACGGACGCTCCTGACCGCAGGCGGAACATCCGAACGGGAAAAGGAACCGCCTGAGGTGTTTTTGTTCATTCGGTTTTCGCTTTCGCGTCCGTTTGAATCCTCATAAATTATCTTCATAACTGCATTTTTCCTTTAAAATGAATTGATGAAAGCATTTATATCTTTTCGGTTGTTTTCGCTTTCAAGGATGAAAAGGCGAACTTCGTTGAGGGCGGTTGAGGCGCTGACAGTACGGTTATACTCACGGCAGCTTTTTTCCGAATGTCCGGTGAGCAGCTTTTTAATCCTGAAGCTGCTGCCGTCGGTAACAGCGATATAGACAAGACCGACGGGTTTGTCGGTTCCGTCTGAATTCGGACCTGCAATTCCGGTCACAGAAACGGCAAGGTCTGCGCCGCTGCATTTTACTGCGCCAAGTGCCATTGAAGCGGCAACCGCTTCGCTGACTGCGCCGTATTTTTCAAGAAGCTCCTCCTTTACACCGAGAACACTTTTCTTGACTTCGTTTGAATAAGAAATGATGCCGCAACCGAACACAGACGATGCGCCGGAGATATCAGTAATTCTTTTTCCGATAAGACCACCCGTACAGCTTTCCGCCGTTGCAAGAGTGAGTCCTTTTTCTTTCAAAAGAGCAACAATGTTTTCCTCCGGTCCTGAGCAGTCAACACCATATACAAAGCTTCCGAGGCGATTTTTAATCTCCTCAACAACCGGAGCGATGAGCTTTTCCGCTTCCTGCGCGGTTGTTGCCTTTGCGGTAACCCGCAACAACGCTTCTCCGCTTTTTGCATAGGGAGCAACAGTCGGATTCTGCATATCAAGCAAGTCTCCGGCTCTTTCGGCCATCATGCTTTCTCCGATGCCGAATGTACGCACAGAATGGGAAATTATAACATGGTCGGAAAAACGGCTGAGATATGGCAGAACACAATTTTCAAACATTTCGCACATCTCCCTCGGAGGACCGGGGAGGATGATGATGCGTTTTCCGTCCTTTTCCATTGCGCAGCCGGGAGCAGTTCCGTTGGTGTTTTTGAAAACAACCGAGCCTTTCGGCATAAGGGCCTGCTTTTCATTGCTTTTCGGCATGGAAATGTTTTTTTCTTTGAAGTAGTCGTGAATGCGGCAAAGGCTTTCTTCGTGCATTTCAAGCGGCAGGGAAAAGACCTCTGCGCAAACTTCTTTTGTCAGGTCGTCCTTTGTCGGCCCGAGACCGCCCGTTGTGATTATGATATCCGAACGCTCAAGCCCTTCCTCAAGAACAGCTTTCAGCCTTTCGGGATTGTCGCCGACAACGCATTGGAACAAAACATCAAAGCCGAGCGCAGCGAGCCTTTTTGAAAGATACTGGGCGTTGGTGTTGAGAATATCGCCGAGCAGAAGCTCCGTTCCGACAAAAACAAGTTCGCATTTCATAAAGACTACCTTCTTTTATATCTGAAAATTATCAGTCGATCGAACAGAATCTGGTTTCGTTAACAGCCCTTTGAATCATTTCCTCAAAATCAACACTGCTTTCCGCCTGCTCGATAAGTTCAAGCGTCGGGCGTGTTTTCGGGTGCTTGGGGGTGAAGACGGTGCAACAGTCCTCGTAAGGCTCAAGCGAGGTTTCAAAGGTTCCTATCTGCCGTGCAATTGATATTATTTCTTCCTTATCCATACCTATGCACGGGCGGAAAACGGGCATTGTGGCAACGGCATCGGTGCAGGCGATTGCGCCGATTGTCTGCGAGGCAACCTGTCCGAGGCTCTCGCCCGTTATCAGAGCCTGACATTTGTCCTTTTCGGCAATGCGCAGCGCAACCTTCATCATCAGGCGGCGCATGATGATTGTGAAAAGCTCCTCCGGACAGTTGTCCTTGATATATTCCTGAATTTCAGTGAACGGAACAACGGCAAAGTTGATCCGTCCGCTGTATCGGGCAACAAGAGTTGCAAGCTTCTTGACCTTCAGTTCCGCTCTCGGACTTGTGTATGGCGGTGCGGCAAAATGGACAGCAGTGAGGACAAGGCCTCGCTTTGCCATCATGTAGCCGGCAACGGGACTGTCAATTCCGCCGGAGAGAAGCAGTGCAGCCCTTCCGGAAGAGCCGACAGGCATTCCGCCTGCGCCCTTGTGCTGGTTTCCGTGGACAAAAACATGTTTGTCCCGAACCTCAACGGTGACGGTAAGCTCCGGATTGTGGACATCAACTTTGAGCGATGGGATTTTTGAAAGGATGTATCCGCCGACTTCACGGCATATTTCCGGTGATTTATACATGAACTTTTTATCACTGCGCTTTGCGTTGACCTTGAAGGTTCTGACTGTGCGCAGTTCATCGCCGAGAAATTCCATTACGCTTTCCTCAATTTTTCCGAGATCCTTTTCTGTTACACCGGCAACGGAAAAGGCAACAATTCCGAAAACACGGCTGACACGGGAAACAGCCTCGTCAAAATCAATGTCTTCGTCCTCGGGTTGCGCAATTATCGTTGACTGAGCCTTGATAAAGCTGAATTTTCCAAGATCGGAAAGTCTGCGGCGAATATTTTTTATGAGCATATCTTCAAAGGTCGAGCGGTTCAGTCCCTTGAGAACAAGCTCGCCGTTTTTGATAAGAATAACCTTTTTCATTTTTTGAAGCTCCGTTTTTATTTCTTTTTAATTGTTCTCAGAGCTTCTTCAATGCCTTCAAGACAGAAGTCAAGCTCATCTTTTGTTGTATAGCGTGAAAGGCTGATTCTAAGCGAGGAAGCAACCCTTTCGGTTTCCAGTCCTGCGGCGGTAAGCGTCGGGCTGCGGTGACCTTTTGCGCACGCTGAGCCTGAGGAAACATAAATTCCCTTTGCGGAAAGGAAGTTGAGAACAGCCTCTGCCGGACGGCCGGGCAAGGAAATGTTGACAATATAAGGAAGAGCGTCCAAAGCACTGTTTATTACAACGCCGTCAAGCGCACAAAGCTTTTCAACAAAACCGTCCCTCAGTTCAGTAACCGCCAAAAGGTTCTTTTTGGCGTCAAGCTCCTGAACAGCACCGAGGAAAGCGGCAATTGCCGGAAGCGGCTCTGTTCCCGGGCGGATGTTCTTTTCCTGTCCGCCGCCGAAAACGGGGCTGACAAGGTGAACCTTATCCCGGACAAAAAGTGCGCCTGCGCCCTTGATGCCGTGGATTTTATGTGCGCTGATGCTCATAAGGTCAATTCCGAGCTTTCTGACATTGAGCGGAAGCTTTCCGAATGCCTGAACCGCATCAACATGAATGAGTGCAGGAGAGCGTTTTTCTTTGACGATGCGTGAAAGCGCTTCAATCGGCTCAACGGAGCCAAGTTCATTGTTGACTGCCATCATGCTGACAAGCACGGTGTCTTCGTCAACGGCGTTTTCAACCGTTTCAACCCGGACAACACCGAAGCGGTCAACCGGGAGGCGGACAACGGTAAAGCCGTTGTTTTCAAGTCTGTCAAAGGCTCTTGAAACGCTCGGATGTTCAACCGAGGAAACAACAAGCTTTTTCCCCTTGCGCTTCATTGCCTCTGCTGCGCCGAAAATTGCAATGTTGTTGCTTTCCGTTCCGCCGGAGGTGAAATAAATTTCGCTTTCCGAGCAGGAAAGGAGCTTTGCAACACAGGAGCGGGCCTCTTCAAGCAGAAGCTGGGCTTCAAGACCTTTTTGGTGGAGAGAGGAGGGATTCCCCCAAAGGACATCAGCAGCTTCGGCAAGCCTTCTTTTTGCACCCGGGCAGGGCTTTGTTGTTGCGCTGTTGTCAAGATAAGCTTCCAAAACAGGCATACCTCCTCAATATAGTTACCGTTTATTATACTATAAAAAAGAAATGTATGCAACCGACATAAACGAAAATCTTAGAGGAAAATTAAAAACTTTTTGAAAACTTTTCTTGCTTGTTGCCCAAATATATGTATACCACCGAAAATTAAAGCGGACATTAAAGCGGAAACCCGGGAAAAAGGCAGGGCGTTTTTGCTGTGTTACGCACGAAAGAATACATGAAAAGAGTCAGGAAAAAACTTTTGTATTTACTCCCAAATACAAACAAATACAAAAAATTGACATCAGAAGATTATTTGTGTATAATCTATTTGCTAAGTTTAAGCAAAAAGGAGAAAAGATTTATGTCAGCGTTTTTTTCAGGTGTTTTCATGAAGATACTCTCGGCGCTTTCAGCGTTCCTGATGTTCTTCCTCAGCCCCGGCGGAGCAATCCGTCAGCCGATTGCGTCCCGTTTTTGCCCTGCATATTACGGCAATTCAGCAACAGCAAATGTCCTTTCGGATGTCAGTGTTCCGCAGCATCCTCTGCTTGCAACCGAGGGTGTCAACGGAATGCACGGAAATTCCTACAACACCGGCTCTTATTCCTATCCCGGTCCTCTGGGTATCGATCCGGTTGTTAAATCAAGGTCAATGAATGTTTTCGGCGGTCTTGTTGCAACGCTTATGTTTGACAGCAAGGGCAGAATCATGTGCATCAGCGGAAATGTTGTTGGTTTCCGTCTCCTTCTGATTGATGCCGAAACGCTTGAAATCCTTGCGGAAACAAGGCTTCCTCAGCGTGCTTCAACAAGGGAATTTTTCAAAACCTTAAACTTTGATCTCATTTCAAACGATACCTCCGGCGGTGCATATTGCCACCTTCTCAAGGGCGACAGACCGATTATCGGAAACTCTGACAATGTTGTTCAGATTTTCCGCGTTGATGAAAAAGACGGAAAGTGCTCCTGGGTTGTTGACGAGGAATATGATCTTATGCCGTATCTTCCGGCGGGCTCATTCATCACGGACGCAGTTCCTGACCACGAGGGCAACTTCTGGTTCGTTACCCGTCCGGGTGAAGTCGGCATCATTGAAAAGGACACAAAGCAGGTTCACATCACCAAGCTTGAAAACGAGGAGATTCAGAACAGCTTTGCCGTTGCCGAAGACGGAATGTACATTGTCTCCGACACCGCA
>JAEDHZ010000067.1 GCA_016292705.1 Clostridiaceae bacterium | reverse complement strand
GGCTTATGCATAAGATCTGCATCAATGAAAAGACGGATTGTGGCTATGGCAACGGCATTGCCCTCACTCCGCCCATGGGCTGGTCAAGCTGGAACCTTTTCGCTGCAAAAATCAATGAGGATCTCATCAAAGAAATTGCAGACGCAATGAAGGACAGCGGATTGCTTGAGGCAGGATATGAATATGTCAACATTGATGACTGCTGGCAAAGCTCCGAAAGGGACGAAAACGGCAAACTTCAATGCGACAAGGCAACTTTCCCCGGAGGCATGAAAGCTCTAAGCGAATATGTCAACAGCCGTGGGCTGAAACTCGGTCTTTATTCCTCAAACGGAACCCACACTTGCGAGGACTACCCGGCAAGCCTGCGTAACGAGGCTGTTGATGCGGATAGTCTTGCCGAATGGGGGATTGAATATTTCAAGTATGACTTCTGCCACAATGTACCTATTCCGGAGAAGGCGCCGGCAATTGCTTTTGTTGAGCTTTCAAAACCGGGCAAGGGAGCTTTTGTCCGCTTTGCTGCCCGTGACTGCAAGCTCGGCGGCGGTGCAAGAATTGTCCGTGAAAATGATTGCGACAAGGATAATTTTGAATACATAAAAGGTCTTTGCTCAAGGAACGGCTCGTTTTCCGTAACAGTCAGCAGCGACGAAGACTGCGATGCAGTTTTGTCGCTGACCTATCGCAAGGCAACAGACTCGGAACGCTTCCTTATGGCAACCGTTAACGGAAAAGATGTTTACCACCTTTATTTCAACAAATCTCTTTCCGCAAACCGTGTTAAGCGCCTGCAGTGCGACATTAAGCTTTATGAGGGCGAAAATGTGATTGAGTTCTGCAATCCCGTCGGCTCAAAGATGGACAGCGCCGCAATCCAGTATACACTCATGGGCGAGGAGCTCAAAAGAGCTACAAAGCAATATGCAGAAAGAAACGGCACCGAGGAAAAACCCATTGTTTTCTCAATCTGCGAATGGGGATTTAATCAGCCGTGGAAATGGGGACGCAGAGCCGGAAACCTTTGGCGCACAACTCCGGACATCAAGCCGATTTGGGCTTCCGTCCTTTCAATTTATGAAGCCAATGTCAGGCTGTGGAAGTATTCCGATATCGGTGGCTGGAACGACCCGGATATGCTCGAGGTCGGCAACGGCAACCTCACGAACGATGAAAACATGGCTCATTTCTCACTCTGGTGCATGATGTGCGCTCCGCTCATCCTCGGAAACGATGTCAGAAAATTCATCAGGCCGGACGGAACGGTTGATACCGAAAGTAAGGTTTACCGTATTCTCACAAACAAAACAATGATTTCTGTCAATCAGGATAAGCTCGGCATTCAGTGCAGAAGAATCAAAGCCGGTCTCCTTGATGTCCTTGTCAAGCCGCTTGAAAACTCCAGGGTTGCCGTCTGCGTTTTCAACAAGCTCGGAGGCGAAAAGAGCACCTGCGTTGACCTCAGAAAAATTGCAAACCTCGGCTTTGTCAATCTGCCGAAGAAGAACGAATACGATGTTCTTGATGTCTGGACGGAGGAAAGCTTTGTTTCCTCCGGTTCTGTCAAGGCAACCGTTGCTCCTCACGGTGTAAAGGTCTATATTGTGGGCTGAGCCGATGAGAAGAAGCGAAAGGGAAATTACAGATAAGGATGAGCTTTTTGAAATTCTTTCCGGGTGTCAGGTGATAAGGCTTGCGCTTTTTGATGAGAAATATCCGTATATTGTTCCGCTGTCGTTCGGTCTTGAACGCAAAGGGGAGGAAATCACAGTCTTTTTCCATTGCGCAAACGAGGGCAAAAAGGCGGATTTGCTCAAAGAAAATGACAGCGTCTGCATTGAGGCGGATTGCTTCGGCGGCTATTTCGGCGAGGGTATGAACCTGACAACGGCGTATAAAAGCGTAATCGGTTACGGAAACTGCAAAAAATGCGAGGGTGAGGAAAAGCTCAGGGGCCTTGAACTTCTGCTTTCCCATTGCAAAGGGGAGGCGGACAGGTCTGTTCTTTCAAAGTGTGCAGCACTTGATGTAACCGCAGTATACAAAATTACGCTTGATGAACTGACAGGAAAAAAGAATATCCAATAGTATTTAAGGGGCTGTTGTGTTTTGAACAGCCCCTTTGATATATGCGTTATTCACTGAAAAGCTCGGTTGAAAGATATCTGTCGCCCGTGTCCGGGAGGAGGGCAACAATTGTTTTGCCCTTGTTTTCCGGGCGTTTTGCAAGCTCGGCCGCAGCATAAAGTGCCGCACCGGAGGAGATTCCGACAAGGACTCCTTCCTCCTTGCCCATGCGCCTTGCATATTCATAGGCGGCTTCATTGGCAACGGGGATAATCTCGTCATAGACTTTTGTGTTAAGAACATCGGGAACAAAGCCTGCGCCGATACCCTGAATCTTGTGTGCTCCGGCAACACCGGTTGAAAGGACGGCTGAGGTTGCCGGCTCAACGGCAACAACCTTAACACCCGGATTCTTTCCCTTGAGATATTCGCCGACGCCGGTGATCGTTCCGCCCGTTCCGACTCCGGAAACAAAGATGTCAACCTTTCCGTCGGTATCCTCCCAGATTTCCGGTCCCGTTGTTTTTCTGTGGGCTGACGGGTTTGCCGGGTTAACAAACTGGCCGGGAATGAAGCTGTTCGGTGTGCTTTCTGCAAGCTCCTGCGCTTTTGCAATTGCGCCTTTCATTCCCTTTGAGCCTTCTGTGAGAACAAGGTTTGCGCCGTAGGCTTTCATAAGCTTTCTGCGCTCAACGGACATCGTCTCGGGCATAACGATGGTAATTTCATAGCCCTTTGCGGCGGCAACGGCGGCAAGGCCGATTCCCGTGTTTCCGCTTGTCGGTTCAATTATGACCGAGTCTTTTTTCAAAAGACCTTTTTCTTCTGCATCCTCAATCATTTCAAAGGCGATTCTGTCCTTGACGGAGCCTGCCGGGTTGAAATACTCAAGCTTTGCAAGAAGTCTTGCTTCAAGATTATCGTTTTTTTCAATTTTTGTCAGCTCCAAAAGCGGAGTTTTGCCAATGAGCTCTGACGCTGATTTATATATTTTTTCTGACATTGCTATCGTCTCCTTATTTAACTGCCTCAAAGCCATGATCGAGGTCTGCAATTATATCGTCAATGTGTTCGGTACCGATTGAAAGTCGAATGGTGTTAGGTTTGATTCCGCCGGCAAGAAGCTCTTCTTCGGAAAGCTGGGAGTGAGTTGTTGAAGCCGGGTGAATAACAAGGCTTTTAACATCTGCAACATTTGCAAGCAGGGAGAAAAGTTCAAGGCTTTCGGTGAATTTTTTCGCCTTTTGCGCATCACCCTTGATTTCAAAGGTGAAGATTGAGCCTCCGCCGTTCGGGAAGTATTCATCGTAAAGCTCCTTTTCTCTGCCCGAAGCGAGCGAAGGGTGGTTGACCTTTTCAACCTGCGGATGGTTTTTGAGGAACTCAACAACCCTGAGTGCGTTTTCAACATGGCGTTCAACTCTCAGCGAAAGCGTTTCAAGCCCCTGCAAAAGCAGGAATGAATGAAACGGAGAAATTGTTGCACCCTGATCTCTCATGAGTGTTGTGCGCAGCTTGATAATATAGGCAAGATTGCCGCAGGCTTCTGAAAAAACGATTCCGTGGTATGACGGGTTAGGTTTGCTGATTCCGGGGAACTTATCATTCTGTGCCCAGTCGAATTTTCCGCCGTCAACAACAACGCCGCCCATAACGGTTCCGTGACCGCCGATGAACTTTGTTGCCGAATGAACAACAATGTCTGCTCCGTATTCAATCGGGCGAAGGAGGAAAGGCGTTGCAAAGGTGTTGTCAACAACAAGGGGGATACCGTGGCGGTGGGCAATGTCTGCAATGGCCCGAAGGTCAATGACATCGGCATTCGGATTTCCGAGCGTTTCGGCATAAAGCAGCTTTGTGTTTTCCTGGATTGCCTTTTCAAAGTTTTCCGGGTTGGACGGGTCAACAAAGCTCACATCAAGCCCTTGTTCCTTGAGAGTGTTTGCAAAAAGATTATATGTTCCGCCGTAAAGGTTTGCGCTGGAAACAATGTGGTCGCCGACTGTTGCAATGTTCTGGACTGCGTATGTGATTGCCGCCGAGCCGGAAGCTGTTGCAAGTGCGCCTGCACCGCCCTCAAGGGCGGCAATTCTCTCCTCAAAAACCGAGGAGGTCGGGTTCATCAGACGGGTATATATGTTGCCGCCCTCGCTGAGATTGAAGCGGGCGGCCGCCTGGGCTGAATCTTTGAAAACGTATGAGGTTGTGGCATATATGGGAACGGCTCTTGCGTCTGTTGTGGGGTCGGGTTTTTCCTGGCCTGCATGGATCTGGATTGTTTCAAATCTATATTTACTCATTTTTTATTCTTCCTTTCGGTTAATTTGTTAAAAGTTCTGCAAATGCGTTGTAACATCGCCCGAACCTGAAGTTTTCACGCAGAAGAATTTCAAAAAGATTCTGCATCTGCAAAACCTACCTTTCCTATAGGATTTGCAAAATTATATCATTGCTGAAAAAGCTTGTCAATGCAATGAGGGAATAATATTCCCGATTTGCTATAGCAAAAACTTATGTCAGGATATAAATCGTCGCTAAAAATATGGAATAATCGGGTGCATTTTCACGATAATTGTGGTAAAATACTTACAATATACAAGGAGGGATTTTCTTGAACGACTTTGAAGCGAAAAAGCAAAGAGCTGCCGAGCTTCGGCAGATTATCGAATATCACAACAAAAAATACTATGAAAACGATGAACCGGAGATTGAGGACTTTGAATATGACCGATTGCTTCATGAACTGATTTCAATTGAGGAGGAGCATCCAGAGCTTTCAACTCCCGATTCGCCGACTAAGCATGTCGGCGGAAAGGCGGACTCCCAATTTTCACCCGTTGAGCATAAGGTCAGAATGGAAAGTCTCCAGGATGCTTTTTCATTTGAGGATATGCGGGACTTTGCCTCAAGAGTGAGCGAAACTGCAGGCGGGGTGAAATATGTTGTTGAGCCAAAGATTGACGGACTTTCGGTGAGCCTTGAATATGAAAACGGTGTTTTTGTCCGGGGTTCAACCCGTGGAGACGGTCAGGTCGGCGAGGATATTACACACAACCTGAAAACCATAGCTTCAATCCCCATGAAAATCAAAAACGCTCCCTCTTTCCTTGAAGTCCGTGGAGAGGTATATATGCCGAAATCGGTGTTCCTTGAACTTGTCAGGGAGCAGGAGCTTGAGGGCGAAAAGCCGTTCAAAAATCCTCGCAATGCCGCCGCAGGCTCACTGCGCCAGAAGGACGCAAGGGTAACAAGGAAAAGAAAGCTTGACATTTTTGTGTTCAATGTTCAGCAGATTGAGGGAGAAACACTGTCAGGGCATAAACAGTCACTTGAATATCTGCGCTCCCTCGGTTTTAATGTTATTCCGTTTTACAAAGAATGTTCAGACATTGAGGAAGTGCTTGAAGAAATTGACCGGATAGGTTCGGTTCGCGGTGAACTCAGCTTTGACATTGACGGTGCGGTTATCAAAGTTGACAGCTTTGAAAAGCGCCTGCTTCTCGGCTCAACCTCAAAGTTTCCTAAGTGGGCGATAGCATTCAAATATCCGCCGGAGGAAAAGGAAACAACTGTGCTTGACATTGAAATCAATGTCGGAAGAACAGGTGTGCTGACACCCACCGCTGTTTTTGAGCCGACCTTGCTTGCCGGTTCAACCGTGAGCCGTGCAACGCTTCATAATCAGGATTTCATTGCCGAAAAGGATATACGCATCGGAGATAAAGTCATAATAAGGAAAGCAGGCGATATCATTCCGGAAGTGCTTTGCGTAACTGCACACGGGGAAGGCTCAGTGCCGTATGTTATGCCGGAGTTTTGTCCGTCATGCTCGGCAAAAACTGTCCGTGAGGAGGGTGAAGCCGCTTTGCGTTGTCTGAACCCGGACTGCCCGAGCCAGCTTTTGCGCAATCTTATTCATTTCTGCTCCCGTGACGCAATGGACATTGAAGGCCTCGGCGATGCTGTGCTTTCGGTGCTTGTTGAAAAGGGTATGGTAAAGACTGCCGCCGATATATATAAGCTTGATTACGAAAAAATTGCGCAGATTGAGCGCATGGGTAAAAAGAGTGCAGATAACCTCAGAGCGGCGATAGAAAAATCAAAGAGCAACGACCTTTCAAGGCTTGTTTTTGCCCTCGGAATCCGACATATCGGACAAAAGGCGGCAAAGTTGCTTTGTTCCCGCTTCGGTTCAATGGAGAACATTATCGCTGCACCGAAGGAGGAAATCAACGCCATTGACGGTTTCGGTGAGATTATGGCGCAGAGCGTTGTTGATTTCTTTTCGCTTTCAAAAAGCCGTGAGCTTGTTTCCAATCTCAAAGGCTGCGGCGTGAATATGGAAAGTACGCAGACCGTGCTCGACAGGAGATTTGAGGGAAAGACCTTTGTTCTGACCGGAACGCTTTCAAACTTCACAAGAGCCGAGGCAGGGAAGATTATTGAAGACTTTGCCGGAAAAACGGCTTCCTCGGTTTCAAAAAAGACAACCTTTGTTCTTGCCGGAGAGGACGCAGGAAGCAAGCTGAGGAAAGCGCAAGAGCTTGGTGTTACCGTTATTTCCGAGGATGATTTTGCTCTCATGATAAAATAAAAACAAACCGCACGATTTTTTGACAGTCGTGCGGTTTTTGAATGCAATTAGAAGCTTTGACATTACAACTTTTCAATCAGACAAACCGAATGTGCGGCAATGCCATCGCCGTTTCCGGTAAAGCCCAGACCCTCTTCCGTTGTTGCCTTAACGCTGACATCACCGTCGCTTATGCGGCAGACACGGGCAATGTTTGAACGCATTGTGTCAATATAACTCCTGAGCTTCGGTGCCTGGCAAAGAACTGTTGCATCGATGTTTACAATTCTGTAGCCCTTTTCAAGCAGCAGAAGAGCAACCTTTTCAAGCAGAAAAAGGCTGTCTGCTCCCTCGAATGTGGGGTCGTTATCGGGAAACAGCTTTCCGATATCGCCGAGTGCGGCTGCGCCGAGGAGAGCGTCAGAAATTGCGTGGAGAAGAACATCTGCGTCCGAATGACCGAGAAGTCCTTTTTCAAAAGGTATTTCCACTCCGCCGAGGATTAGCTTCCTGTTTTCGGTGAGTCTGTGAACATCATAGCCGTGTCCGATTCTCATCAGAACAACTCCTTTACTGTTTTTTCAAATTCTTCGTATGTAACAAAGGTGTTGAGAATTTTAATGAGCGATGAGGTTGAAAGGCGCTCCGGCAAAGCAAGCTTTTTCAAAAGAATGCGGCGTTTTTGTGCGCTGTTTTCTTTGCCGGAAAGTCCATGTTCAAAAAGGTCAAGGTTTGTGATTAATCTGCGCTTTTCGTTTGAAAGCGAGGCGGTAACACCTGCTTTTTTAAACGCATCAAGAAGAACCTTTTCCTCAACGCCCTCAACGCCGAGCTTTCCCTCGGCTGAAAGGGCTGTTTTGCGCTTTTCCTTGCCGAAAATGTCCGGAATATAGACATGAGTAA
>JAEDHZ010000066.1 GCA_016292705.1 Clostridiaceae bacterium | reverse complement strand
AATATACAACGGGGCTTGGTTTTCTTATTATTGAAATTACACTGTTTTTCAAAAATCAAAGGACTGCCTTTGCGGGCAGTCCTTTGAAATTGTGTTTGTTTATTTGAAAAACAAGAGTACGGTTTTATCAGTCTTCGGCTTCCGCTTTTGCGTCGTCGATAACTTTCTGTGCAACATTACCCGGAGCGTCTTCATAACGGGCAAAGGTAAGTGAGAAGTGTCCTCTGCCTGCGGTTACGGAACGCAGGGTGGTTGCAAAGTTGCCCATTTCCGCCATCGGAACTTCGGCAACAAGTTCCTGCATCTTCGGCTCGTCAGCAGCGCCCATTCCGAGAACACGGCCGCGGCGCTTGGTGATATCGCCCATGATGTCGCCGAGATTTGCATCGGGAACATAGGCCTTGAGCTCACCGATGGGCTCAAGAATTACAGGATTGGCCTGAGCCATACCGTTTTTATATGCAATCTTTGCAGCGGTACGGAATGCCATATCGTTTGAGTCAACGGGGTGATATGATCCGTCATAGAGAACAGCCTTGAGACCTACCATCGGATAGCCGGCAAGCGGTCCTTTGAGGATTGCTTCCTGGAGTCCCTTTTCAACGGCGGGGAAGTAGTTCTTCGGAACGGAACCGCCGACAACCTCGGTTTCAAAAATCAGCTCGTCACCGTCATGCGGCTCAAAGCGGATCCAAACATCACCGAACTGACCGGAACCGCCGGACTGCTTTTTATGACGGCCCTGAACCTGGCAGCTCTTGCGGATTGTTTCTCTGTATGCAACGCGCGGAATCTTGAGGTCGATTTCAACGCCGAACTTTGTTTTGAGCTTTGCAAGAACGATGTCAAGATGCTGCTCACCAAGACCGGAGAGAATCATTTCTCTTGTTTCCTCGTTGCTTGCAAAAACAACGGTGGGATCTTCGCCCATAATTCTGCGCAGACCTGCAGCAACCTTATCTTCTTCGCCCTTCTTCTTGACTACGATAGCCATTGAAAGCGAGGGAGCCGGGAAATCAACTCCGGCAAGGTTGATAACATCCTTTGCATTGCAGATTGTGTCGCCGGTTGCAAGGCCGGAAAGCTTTGTGATAACGCCGATATCGCCTGCGGTGATTGCGGCAATGTCTTCCTGCTTGCTGCCCTTTACGGAGATGAGCTTGCCCATTCTTTCGCTCTCGCCTGTTCTTGCGTTGTATGCCGGAACTTCAGCGGTGATCTTTCCGGAAATAACCTTAACATAGGACATCTTTCCGACAAACGGGTCGGCAACGGTCTTGAAGCAGATTGCTGCAAGCGGGCCGTTCGGGTCGCATTTGACTTCAATTTCGTCTCCGCCGTCGTTTTCTGCCTTTTCTCCGCCTGCCTGTGCAGGTGAGGGAGCGGAGAATACGATAGCGTCCAGAAGAAGGTCAACGCCGTCAAGGGTTGTGCCGGAGCAGGCATATACGGGATAGATTTCACCCTGTTCAACGCCTTTGGTGAGACCGTCAATGATTTCCTCCTTTGTGAGCTCTTCGCCGTCGAAGAACTTCATCATGAGGTCATCGTCAACCGAGGCAACAGCCTCCATGAGAACATCTCTCATTTCAGCAAGATGGGGATCGTCCGGAATGTCAACGACTGTTGACTTTCCGTTTGAATATTTGAAAGCCTTGTTGCTGCAAAGGTTGATGTATGACTCAACCTTTCCGTTGACCATGTGGGGGATAACAACGGGGCAAAGCTTTGAGCCGACTTCTTCCTTCAAAGCTTCAAAGGTTTTGAAAAAGTCTCTGTTTTCGGCGTCAATCTTGGTGATTGCAAAGAACTTTGCAATGCCTCTCTTTTCGGCAGCCTTGAGAGCTTTTTCTGCGCCGACATCAAGACCTGAACCGGCGGAGGTGACGATAAGAGCACATTCGGCGGCACGCATTGCCTCATAAACGCCGCCCTCAAAGTCAAACTTACCGGGAGCGTCAAGAAGGTTGATCTTTGTGTCTCTCCATTCAAGGGGAGCAAACGCCGTTGAAAGAGAGCACTGACGCTTTTTTTCTTCGGGGTCAAAGTCCATTACGGTGTTTCCGTCGCTGACCTTGCCGAGTCTGTCGGTTGCCTTTGCAAGGAAAAGCATAGCTTCGGCAAGAGTTGTTTTACCTTTTCCTGTGTGGCCGGCGATGGCGATGTTTCTGATATTTTTTGCGTCGTAAGATTTCATACAATAACCTCCTTGAACCGAAAATCCGGGGAAACGACAGCACCCGGAACACGATCCGTTTTCACGGCGGAGAGAGAATTTTCCGCCTTTATGTAACCGCTTTTAAAGCAGACATTTTGTTCATTGCCTGTAATCAGCGGCTATCCTGCTAATCACTCAAATATCAAATACTTGAAGTTAACAGAAATATTTTATCATATAGTGCCCAAAAGTTCAAACTTATTTATAACTAATTTTGTGCATAAATTTTTGTTCACTGTGCATAATTGCCTGTCAAAAATGAAAACAAATTTTTGCTTTTTTATCCTAAAGCCACAGGATTCGGCAAGTATTCTTTCATACCGGGGAACAACAAGAACCGGGCGGCCCGAAAAAGACCACCCGGTTTGAATTCTGTTGAAAGTATCTGTCAGCCGCAGGCAGAAAAACCGCCGTCAACAACAATTGAGGTTCCGGTAATATAATCTGAAAGCTGAGAGGAAAGGAAAAGAACTGAGCCGACAACATCCTCCGGTTTTCCGAGCCTCTTCTGCGCAACCCTTGCGGTCATATATTTCATCCAGCGTTCGTCCTTGAGCTGAGCGTCAATGAGCGGAGTTTCAATGAATCCGGGGCAAACGCAGTTGACCTGAACTCCGAAGCGTGCCCATTCGCCGGCAAGCGACTTGGTCAGCTGAAGAATTCCTCCTTTGGTTGCGCTGTACGCCGCCGCTGTCGGAACGCCGAGGAAGGCGCTGAGCGATGACATGAAAACAATCTTTCCGCCCTTTTTCTTATACCAAAAGCGGTTGAAAACCTTCTGGCTGAAGAAGAACTGAGCGGTCAGGTTGATATCAATCACTCTGCCCCAGTCCGAACGGTTTTCAAGCATACTGTAAATATCGTGGGAAATTCCGGCGTTGTTGATAAGAATATCAATTGAGCCGAAAGCCTTTTCCACCGCTTCAAGTGCGCTTTCAATGTCCTCGTCCTTTGTAACATCGCAGACTGAACAGGCAACCTTTGCCGCAGGATAGGCTTCTGAAAGTGCTTTGACGGAATCAGCAAGAGCAGCTTCATTGATATCGCAAAGGAAAACCGATGCGCCGTTTTCAAGAAAGCCCTTTACACACTCAAGTCCTATTCCGCCGGTGGCGCCGGTAATAAGTACATTCTTTCCGTTAAGACCAAGCGAATAATTCATATTTTTCTTCTCCCTGTGTTAATAATTTGTTAATATTATATCATACATGTGCAGAATAATCAAGGTAAATCGGGAGAGAATGATTCAACAAAACCGATATTTTGTTTGATTACTTTCATCCGAACACCAAAGCTTTTTTTCGATCTGATATCGTTGCTGTACGGCAGTTATCAGTCGGCGTTTTCTTCCTCAATTTTGTCAACAATCTCCTGAGGAATCGCTTCTCCGTGCTTAACAAAGAGAATGCAGAGCATACAAAGCAGGAAAGCAATCGGACAGTAGTAGAACAGCGACATATATGTTCCGCTGACCATTGCAACAAAACCGTATACAATCGGTGAGGCAATCTGTGCGGAGAAAGTTGCGGTGTAGTAATATCCGGTGAAAGTTCCGACCTTTTCAAGTCCGCCGATTTCAAGAACAAGCGGAAGAGTGTTGACGGTGATGAACATATTCGCCGCACCGCCGAGGACGAGCACCGGGAAAATCAGCACACCGAGGATTCTGACAACACCGTCAACCGCTCCCATAATGTTTTCCATTGCGGTTGCGTAATCGCCGGCGGCAACATCTTTTCCGAGAATTTCACGGCTTGTTGCAATGAGAGACTCGTGGCTGTAGCCTCCGTTTGAGCTTTCTTTGAGAAGAGCGTCAACCGCTGCATAGGGGCTGTCCTCGCCCGGAGCTCTGAGGTATTCAACATAGCCGTTAAGGTCAAGTATTGTGTAGGTGAGACCTTCTTCCTTTTCGGCGGCCTTTTTATTTGCGGTGTTGATGTCGTTCATTGCAGACTCAATGTTTGCATAAACCTTGTTTGCTGCAACATACTTTCCGCTTGAAAGTCCGTCTGAGGCAAGCATCACGGTGAACACACCGAAGAAAACAATAAAGACCGCAAGAAATGTGCAAAGACCTGCCATGATTGTCTTTTTTCTGCCCCATTTTGTTCCGAGCTTTCCGGCCGGGATTGCCGCTGCTCCGGCACAAATGCCGAAAACTGCCATGAGTATTGTTGCCTTTGCCGTTTTGAGGTGAAGAATTTCTGCGGCAAAGAGCGAGAAGAAGGTTGAAATTGCGTTTGATGCACAGAAAAGGAAGAACAACGAGATGAGCATGAAAACAAGGCTCTTGCGTTCCGCTTTTGTGAGCTTATGCTTTTTGCGTTCCTCTTTTTCAGCTTTCTTTGCTGCTTTTTCGGCTGCTTTTTTTGCCTTTGCGTCAAGCATCTGGTTCTTGTCAGCCTTGATTTTGATGCTTGTGTCCTCTTCCTTGACAAAGAACAGAAGAACAAGCGAGCCGAGAACCATAACTACCGAGCCGATGATGAAAACAATCGGGAAAGTCTGCGCTTCGTCTGTGTACTGACCGAACAACGCAACATAAATAAGGCTTGCAATCGTTCCTGCAACCATACCGACAAGGCTGCCGACGGAACCGGTGAGGTTGATGACGGCATTGCCCTCGGAGCGCAGCTCCGGCGGTGTAAGGTCAGGCATGAGCGCAACAACGGGAGCACGCCACAGCGACATTACAAAAACAAAAAGGATGATTACAACCATTGTTGCGGCAACACTGTTCGTTCTGAGCGCAACAATTGGAATGAGAGCAAACAAAACAGCAGAAATCGGCGCACCCGTAACAATGAACGGACGGCGTTTTCCGAGCTTTGAATGGCAGCGGTCGGAAAGCTTTCCGAATGTGGGCTGGAAAATAACACCGAAAATGTTGTCAAATGTCATGATGATACCGATGAAAAGCGGAACAAGCGTGATGCTTGAACCAAAACCGACATCCTTGCCCTGCGCTCTCGCAAGATTTGTAAGCCACGGGAGAGCCTCGTTGAGCTTTGCGCTCAGATTTGTCACGAAATCGGACGAGGAAAGAAGACGGTTGAGAATTTTGGTAACATAGGGGTCATAGATTGCCCATGCGATTGACGAAGCCATGAAGCCGAAGCCGGTCAGAATCGTCAACTTGTAATTGAGCTTTTGCTTTTTCGGCGCAGAGGGCGCCTTTGTGTTTTTTGCCATGTTTTTTCTCCTCGTTAAGTTTTTTTTAGAGCAAACCGCACGGCAGCGTTCCTGCAGCCGTGCGATATTGTTCAATCAGAGTTTACTCAAAGATAATTTATCAATCATCTGCGTTCTGAACCGCTTCGTCAAGCCATGAGGTATCCTCATCCTTTGAAACCTCACCGTGCTTAACACGGGTGATAATTGCAAGGCCGACAACGAAAGCAAGGGCACAGAACAGGAACATGAAGTTGTAGTCGTTATCAAAAAGTCCGATAAGAAGACCGCAGAGAATCGGTCCGGAAACAGCAGCCGAGAAAGTTGCCGTGTAATAATATCCGGTGAATGTTCCGACAAACTCTCTGCCTCCGATTGCAAGAACGAGCGGAAGAGTGTTGATGTTTATCATTCCGACGCAGGCGCCGCCGACAACAAGGGCAATCCAGAATGCAACCCATGTCACCGTGCTGCGGTTGCCGAAAATCTGGGAAACGGCAAGATAGATTCCGAAGAAGACAATGCAGCCGATGAGACCGATGACAATTGTTTTCTTTCTTCCGATTTTTCTTCCGAGCGTTCCGGCGGGAATTCCGAAAGCAGCGAGTGAAACGGCAAAGACTGCCATCATAAGCGTTGAGTAGATGGGCTTGACAGCGAGGGTTTCCTCTGCAAAGTTTGTGAAGTTCGGGATGATTGCTTCCGTTGCGTTGCAAATGAAGAAGAGAGCAGCAAGCATGAGGAGCAGGCTCTTTCTTTCAGCCTTGGAAATCGGAAGGTCACGGATTTTAATCTTTTTCGGCTTTTCGCCGGGGGCAGTTTCAAGTTCAACGGCGGCGGAAAGGTCATACTTCTTGTTCTTCTTATAGAAAGCAACAAGAGCAACAAGGCTCAGTACTGCAATGATTGCCGCAACAACAAAAATCGGGGTGTAGTTAACATACTGAACAACACCGTCAACGGTGAGAACACGCTTTTGCGCAAGGGTAACGCCGTCAACAACAAAGGTGTCGTGCTTTCCCTCAAAGAACACCTTGAATTTTTCCGCAAGCTCTGCCGGACATTCATAAAGACCGGTAACATTTCCGAGCTTGTCAACAGCGTCAACAATTACGCTGCCGTCCGGATTGGTTGCAAGAATCTGGCCGAGGGTGTTGGTCTTTGCCTTGAGCATTTCAGCCATTCCGTTGAGGCCGACAAGACCGGCAACGGTTGAAACAATTGTTCCGATAACAAAGCCGAGAATCTGACCCACGCCGCCCATGATGTTGATAACAGCGTTTGCGTCACTCTGGAGATTTGAGGGGGTGAAGTCCGGCATAAGGGAAACAACGGGTGAGCGCCATACGGACATAATGAAGTTGAAGCAGATGACAACAGCCATCATGAGGGCAATGCTCAGCGCAATGGCCTTAACGGAAAAAGCAACAACCGGAATGAAGCAGAAGAAAACGGCGCAAATCGGAAGTCCGATAATGATATAGGGCATTCTTTTGCCAAACTTTGACTTGGTGCCGTCGCTCTTTTTGCCGAAGAACGGCTGGAAGATTACGCCGAAAACATTGTCAATGGTCATAATGGCGTTAACGATGAGGGGAACGGAAAGCCACGCAAGAGCGGGAACTCTCTGGTGGAAAGCGTCAATTCCGCCCTCGGCGGCAAAAAGCTCCGTGAACTTTGCCTTGAGGATTACGGGAACATAAGAGTTATAAATCGACCACAGCAGCATACATGCCATAAATCCGAGGCCGATAAGAAAGGTTCGCTTGTAATTAAGCTTCTGGGACTGCGGTGCAGCTCCCTTTGTTTTTTCGGACATTTGCATTTCCTCCGTTTTCAAGTAGGGTATAAATTCCGCTCACCAAAATTTATTATCTGTTATCCCGGACAACAGCCCCGGACAGCAAACAACAAACATAAATGAGCATGATGATGAGATATTATACTATATTCCGCCCGCCGTTTTCAAGAAAAAAGCGGCTATAAAGAATTTATCTACTTAATGCACAAAAACAAGGGCGTGTTTTTGTTGACAAATGTTGGGGAAAGACTGATTTAAGTATAACTTACTCCGCCGCTATTTTCAAAGTGATAAGTAAAAAAATCTCCCAAAAGCAAAAAGGCCGGCCGAAGAAAGCAAAAAAAGCGACCGCCGCCTTTCTGTTGACAAAAGCCGCCGTGAATGATAAACTGAATAAGCTGTGTAAATTTAGATGTTAGATGTTGGATATTAGATTTTAGATGCGCGGCAAATAATAAAAAAGGACTTTTGATTATGGGTTACACAAAAGAGGATATTTTACGAATTGCCGAAGAAGACGATGTTAAATTCATTTGTCTCCAGTTTACAGATATTTTAGGAATGCTCAAAAGCGTTTCAATCACCCGCAGTCAGCTTGAAAAGGC
>JAEDHZ010000065.1 GCA_016292705.1 Clostridiaceae bacterium | reverse complement strand
AATCTACTGCCGCATATACTGGCGAAAAGATTAAGATTGCCGCCAACAAGGGCCCGACAGGTATGGGTATGGTAGATCTTATGGATGACGCAAAGTATGAAATTACGGTTGTTTCTGATCCGACTCAGGTTGTTCCGATGCTTTCAACCGGCGAGGTTGATATTGCAACTTGTCCGCTCAGCCTTGCTGCAAATCTTTATAAAAAGACAAACGGCGGCGTAAAAATGCTTGGCGTGAATACTCTCGGCGTGCTCTATGTTGTTTCAAACGGCATTGAAGTTGCTTCGCTTTCCGATCTCAAGGGACAGACCGTTTATGCAACGGGCCAGGGTTCAACTCCGGAATACATACTCAATCATATTCTCAAGTCAAATTCACTTGAAAATGATGTAAAGGTTGAATACCTTTCCGAGCACAGTGAACTTGCCGCAAAGATGATTTCAGGTGATGTAAAGCTTGCCGTTCTTCCCGAGCCTTTTGTTTCGGTTGTCACAACAAAGAATGAGAGCGTAAAGAGCGTTATCAGCCTGACCGATGAATGGAAAAAAATCAATCCGGACACTGAGCTTGCAATGGGCTGTGTTGTTGCAAGGAAGGATTTCATTGAAAAGAATCCGGAGGCTGTCAGCCAATTCATTTCCGACAACAAATTGAGCGTTGAAAATGTCAACATCAATCCTGCTTCAGAGAGCGATAAAATCGCTGAAAAGGGAATAATTGACGCTGCAATTTTTGCTGTTGATTCAAGCCTTTCCGAAAAGAAAGCGGAAGCCGCAAAAACTCAAAAGGCACAGGATGTAATTTCACGCTGCAACATCGTTTTCATTGACGGCAGTGAAATGCAGAAGATTTCGGACGCAAACTTCAAGGTATATTTTGATGCCGATCCGAAGTCAATCGGAGGCGAAATGCCTTCAAGTGAGCTTTACTATGCTGAATAAAAAAAGCCTGAAAAAAGTAATAATAACGCTTGCCGTGCTCCTGTTCTGGACAGGGGTATGGCAAGCTGCATTTTTGTTGATTGACAGGGAAATACTGTTGGTTTCTCCGGTTGATGTTTTCAGACGGCTTTTTGCTCTTTCTCAGAGCGGTGAGTTCTGGAAGAGCATCGGCTCAACATTTCTGCGCATAAGCTCGGGATATCTTCTCGGCGTTGTTTTTGGAACGGTTCTTGCCGTGCTGACCTCTGCGGTCTCGTTTTTGAAGACTCTTTTCTATCCGATTATCAGTCTTGTCAAGGCCACTCCGGTTGCTTCGTTTATTATTCTTGCCTTGGTCTGGATAAAAAAGAACGGTGTGCCTGTGTTTATAACCTTTCTGATTGTTCTGCCCATTGTCTGGGCAAATGTCAGCGAGGCAATAAGCAATACCGATAAAAGCTTGCTTGAAATGGCAAAAGTGTTCCGCTTTGGAAAGCTGAAAACGGTGAAAGAGATTTATGTTCACTCCGTTTTGCCGTATTTTGCCGCAGGCTGCACAACGGCTCTCGGCCTTGCCTGGAAAGCCGGTGTTGCGGCAGAGGTGATTTCATTGCCGCAAAGCTCTGTGGGTTATCATCTTTATCGGTCAAAGATAACAATCGAAACGGCAGACTTGTTTGCGTGGACAATTGTTGTCATTATTCTCAGCGTACTGCTGGAAAAAGTGATTGTTTCAATGTTGAAAATAATCAGGAAAGGAAACAAAAAATGATTGAAATTGAAAACCTTTCCTTTGCTTATGATGAAAAACAAATTATAAACGGTTTTTCGGCTTGCTTTGAAAAAGGCGAGCGAGTCTGCATAAAAGGGGAATCCGGAAAGGGAAAAACAACTTTCCTGCGCCTCATCTGCGGTCTTGAAAAGCCACAAAACGGCAGGATTGACCTTTTTGAAGTTGAAAAAATCGGTATGGTTTTTCAGTCTGATGTGTTGCTGCCATGGAAAACAGCTTTTGAAAATGTCAAAGCCGTTTCGGATATGGAAACCGCCGAAAAATGGCTGGGTGCTTTTTCGCTCGGTGACAGCATGAACAAATACCCCTTTGAACTTTCCGGCGGGATGTGCCGCCGTGTTGCTCTTGCACGGGCGGTTGCGTTTGAACCGGATGTTCTCATTCTTGACGAAGCATTCAAAGGTCTTGACCTTGCGTTGAAAACGGACATAATGGGACTCATCCGTGAACATTTTTCAGACCGCATAGTAATTTTCACAAGTCATGACGAGGCCGAGGTTGAAAGCTTTGCCTCACGGACTGTTGAACTGTGAACTTTATTACAGGTTGTTTCACTGATCTGACCTGATTTATGACTGCATTATTTCGGTTCCCTTGAAGAAATGAAGCAGTATTGTTTTGTAATCTGCACCCTGTCTTGCCATGTAATCTGCGGAATACTGACTCATGCCGACAAGATGTCCGTAGCCTTTGACTTTGAAAACAAAGCCATCCTTCGTTTTTTCAACAGTGAATGCGGGACTTCTCAGCGAAAATGCGCTGCGGATATCACTGCCGGAAAATGCTTTTGAGCCGATGTATATTTCCGTCACATAGCCGGATTTTGTTGCTTTGGTTTTCCCGATCCACTTGGAGCTGTTTTTAGGAAGCTTCACTCCGTCAAGTTTTTCGGCGCATTTTCTGAATTGTTCTTCACTCAGCGTAACGGTTGAGTCGATATCAGGTGAAAGCAGGTCGCCGTTTGCCGTAACACTGCACAGATATGGAACATCATTTCCCCAGACATTTTTTGCGCTTTCCGTTTTTCCTGTTGAAATTGCATGAAAGCAAGCCATTGCTGGCTCTCCGTTGTATCCGAGGTATTGCCCGGCAACCTCGCTGACACATTCGCTGATTTTTTCTGAATACTCCTCATATTTTTCGCCCCATTTGTCCTTCAGCTCGTTGTCATCAAGATAGCTCTGGAACCTTGAAGGATCGTCAGAGATATCGGCTTCAGAAAGGTCTGAACGGTCGGCATTCTTTTTCAGCCATAGCGCATATGTATAGCAGACGATTGCCTGCGCTTTTATGGCTTCCTTTTCATATTCCGGTGATATCTCTCCGCAGACCGCTCCCTTAACATAATCAAATATCTCTTTTTCAATGATTTTACCGGAACCTGTCCGCAAAATTTTAATCGTCTCTTCTTTGGCTTCTGAAACTGACTCGGTCGGTTCTTTTTCTTGGATTAAAGTTGTTGAGCATTCCGGTTCGTTTTCTTTCTTTGACGGTTTCAGAACAACAAGAGGGGACAAAGCCGCCGCAATGGTCAGAAAAACTGTAAGAATTACATATAGCTTCATTCTTTTGCCTCGCTTTTTTTAAGTTACATTTATATTGACTTTATTATTACTATGTTATAAAATAAAGGGTAATTACATTGAATAACACAACAGTATGTTACGGGGGTACAAAATGCACGAAAAAATTAATCCGATCTCTCCGGAGGTCCTTGAAAAGATATGCGAAAAAATTGAACGCAAGAGTCAGATAAACCCCGATGATTTTTGGAAGTACGGCGTTAAAAGAGGTCTGAGGAATCACGACGGAACCGGCGTAATGGCCGGTCTGACCAAGATCTGCTGCGTTGAGGGTTACTATGTTGACGACGGCGAGCGTGTTCCGAAAAAGGGTGTTCTGAAATATCGCGGTGTTAATATCAACAGCATTGTTGAAGCTTGCGAAAGGGAGAATCGATTCGGTTTTGAGGAGGTTGCATATCTCCTGCTTTTCGGTTCACTCCCGACAAGCAACCAGCTCACATTTTTCAAAAATGCCCTGGGTGTATGCCGTGAGCTTCCGGAAACATTCATTGAGGATGTTATGATGAAAAATGCGTCGAGCGATGTTATGAACAACCTTTCGCGCAGTGTGCTTGCGCTGTATTCATTTGATGAAAACCCTGAGGATCGCTCTCCGGAGAATGTCTTGCGCCAGAGTATTCAGATTATTGCCCAGCTTCCGGTGATGATCTGCTATGCATATCAGGTCAAGAGGCTGAAGTATTACGGAAAGAGTCTTTACTTCCACCCGGAAAAGCAGAACCTTTCAACCGCTGAATCAATTCTCCGTTCAATCCGTTCGGACAGAAAATATACTGACGCCGAAGCTAAGCTTCTTGACATCTGCCTTATGCTTCATGCCGAGCATGGCGGCGGCAACAATTCAACCTTTGCCTGCCGTGTTCTTTCATCTGCCGGAACCGATTCATATTCTGCTTATTCAGCCGCCATAGGTGCGCTCAAGGGTGTCCGCCACGGCGGAGCAAACCTGAAGGTCTGCAAAATGATTGAAGAAATCGAAAATAATGTTTCGGATATCACAGATGAAAACCAGGTTAAGGCATATCTTGAAAAGATAATACGCAAGGAGGCGGGAGACGGAACGGGCCTGATTTACGGAATGGGTCATGCCGTCTACACAATTTCAGATCCCCGTGCCGTTATTCTGAAGCGAAAAGCAGGGGAGTTTTCAAAGGGTACAGAGTTTGAAAAGGAATACCGTCTGATCGAAATGATTGAAAAATTCACTCCGGAGCTTTTCAGAAAGGTAAAGGGCGCAACAAAGCCGCTGTGCGCAAATGTTGACCTTTATTCCGGACTTGTGTATAAGATTCTCGGCATACCTCAGGACATCTACACACCGCTTTTTGCCTCTGCAAGAATTGTCGGCTGGTCTGCTCACAGAATGGAAGAGATTCTGACCGGCAACAGAATTATCAGACCGGCATACAAAAGCGTTGCAATCCCGAAAAAGTACATTCCAATTGAAGAGAGAATAGAGGGTTATAGCGCACAGACCGCATATATTCCGACTGAGGAAAGAATCATTATTCAGGGAGAAGATGACAATAATGAAAATTAAAGAAAGCAATTCAAAAGTCAGGTATTCACAGCCGCTTGCACTATTCGCAGGTTCGGCGCTTTTGCTGACTGTTATGAGGCTTGTTCAAATCAAAACTTCAATTGATGCCTCAACGGGCTTTTACACAAAAAGCGGTTTTCCGGTTGTGCTGTTTTATGTTTTGCTTTTTGTTTCCTGTTTTCTGCTTGCGGTGGCGTCCTTTGTTTCAGCGGACAGCAAGACCGTTGCTCTCAACAAAAAAAGTCCGGGAATGTTTGCCGTAACACTTGCTTATGCATTCTTCGTGTTCTTCAACGGTGCTTCAAGTTTTATCAAAAGCATTGCCGCAGCAGGAGAGCCCCAGACAGCTTCAACCGCTTTCAAGGGTCTGATGATTTCCGGAGCGATTCCGCTTCTTTTGCAGAGCGTTTTTGCTGTTCTTTCGGGCATATTCTTCATTGAACTTTCCCTCTCCTTCAAAAAGGGTGACGGCAGTGCATCGGGTCACCGGATGGCTGCTTTGATGCCAGTTGGCTGGACATCGTGCAGACTTCTTCATCTTTTTGTCAGCAAAATAAGCTTCCTGCGTGTTTCGGATTTGTTCCTTGAGCTTTCAATGTGTGCGTTCATGGTTTTGTTCTTCATGGCTCTTGCTCAGGTTTCAAGCAATGTGTATTCAACCGAATCAAGGTGGAGACTTGCCGGCTTCGGTCTGCCTGCGGCGTTGGTTGCAACCGTTATCAGCGTTTCAAGGCTTATTTTCACAATTGTTTCAAAGGAAACATACATAAATGACAATCATCCGTTTTACATTGTTGACCTTGCTTTCCCGGTCTTTGCGGTCATGCTTGTTGTTTTGCTCATGAAAAACGGCGGTTCTGTTTGCGAAAAAGAGGAGAATAATATTGTTTCTTGATAATGTTCAGCAGGCGGCAACTCAGGTTGCAATTCTGTATATAATGGTTGCTGTCGGTTTTGTTTGTGATAAAGCAAAGCTTTTTACCGAAAAAGCGGCAAGAATGCTCGTTGACTTTTTGCTTTATATCGTTGTTCCGTGTATGCTTGTGCGCTCTTTCACAAGGATTGAGCTGACAAAGCAGAATCTTCTGATGTTTCTGCTTTCATTGCTTCTGGCGTTTGCAACGCATTTTATTGCGATTGTGCTCAATATTCCGTTTTTCAGGAAGAAGAACGATGAAAACCCGGTGTATAAATATGCTTCAATATACGGAAATGTCGGATTCATGGCGCTTCCGTTGGCTTCGGAGATACTCGGCGATGAGGGTGTCTTTTATTGCGCAAACGGCGTCATAGCTTTCAACATAATCACATTTATTCATGGTGCAAAGCTCATGAGCCGGGATGAGTTCAAGCTCAATTTCAAAAAGCTTGTTCTAAACCCCGGAATAATATCCGTGATTATCGGACTGCCGCTGTTTCTTCTTCGGGTCGAGCTTCCCGCTCTCATCGAACAGCCCATGTCATATCTTGCGCAGCTGAACACTCCGATTGCAATGCTGATTTTCGGAACCTATCTTGCAAACACCGATCTCAAAACAATGTTTACGGATAAAAAGATATACCTTACTGCGCTTTTGAAGCTGATTGTCATGCCGCTTCTTTGCATCGGAATCTATCGCCTTTGCGGCATTACGGGAACATTGCTTGTTTCCTGCGCAATTACAGCCTGCGTACCCTCGGCAAACAACACCTTCATGTTTGCCTCGAAATACGGACGGGACGCCGGTCTTGCCTCAAAAACGGTTGCGCTTGTCAGCTTTTTCTCAATAATTACCATGCCTGTTATTATTGCAATTGCCCAATCAATATAAAGGAGATGAACCTTATGGAAGCACAGACCGTTATTGTGAAGTTCGCCGGAATTGCAAAAGAGTTTTCGGTTTCCAATACATTGGATCTCGGGTTTACCACTGTCCGCTGGTACGGCGCAATAATCGCTTTCGGTTTTTTGCTTGCCGTTCTTTTCGGCGGAAGAATTGCTTATACATGGAAGATCAATCTTGACAAAATGATTGATGTTCTGCTTTACGGAACAATCACCGGAATCATTGGCGCAAGGCTATACTATGTTGCATTTAAATGGGACTATTACGGTCAGCACCTCACTGATATTTTCAAGATCTGGGAGGGCGGACTTGCAATCTACGGCGGAATCATCGGAGGAATCCTTGCTGCGTATATTGTCTGCAGGCTTGAAAAACTCAATTTTTTCAATCTGCTTGATCTGATTTCCATGAGTCTTCTGATCGGACAGGGAATCGGCCGTTGGGGCAATTATGCAAATCAGGAAGCTTTCGGTTCAATCACAAACAAAAACTGGGGCATGATGAGCGACACCGTCGCTGAGTATATTTCAAGAAATGCTTCATATTTCGGACTTGATAATGTCGATAATGTCAAGCAATATATTGCGGACAATGACCTCTATGTTCATCCGACATTCTTTTATGAGTCGGTCTGGTGCCTGCTCGGTTTCCTTTTGTTGTATATTATTTTGAAAAAGTGCAGGAAATTCAGCGGTCAGATTTTCCTTTGCTATGGCGTGTGGTACGGATTTGAAAGAATGGTTGTTGAGGGAATGCGTTCGGACAGCCTCTATATCGCCAATACTTCAATCAGAGTTTCTCAGGCTCTTTCCGCTGCTTTGATGCTCGTTTGCCTTGTTTTGCTGATTGTGCTTTATGTCAGGTTTTCAAAGCATCCAAAGCCGATTGAGGGAATTGACTTTTTCCCGCCGAAAAGTGAAAAGGAGCTTGAAGCAGAAAAGCGCAGAGCCGAGAAAAAGGCGCTTAAAAAGAAAGCAAAAGGCGTTGTTATTCGTGACGGAAAGATTGTTGCCCGACCTGATAAAAAAGAGGATGCTCAACAGCCTGAGGAAAAAGGGGACACCATTGGTGTGAACAAAGTGGAGGACAATGAAAACAAAATGGAGGACGATTCAGATGATAATAATTGACGGAAAAAGCACGGCTTTTGAAACTTGCGAA
>JAEDHZ010000064.1 GCA_016292705.1 Clostridiaceae bacterium | reverse complement strand
CTGTCTCAGCCATGAAACCCACCTCCGGAATGTTACAAATGGTTATTTACTGTATGTTGACTTCTCAACAATGTGTATAGTATAATAAACAAGTCAAAAAAAGTCAAGGAACAAATTGTTTGAATGGCTTTATTTATATCGGCCGGAAAGGTCGCAGACTCTCGGAACTCATCGGAAATGCCCGTTGATTTTTGAGGTCAAGGATTTTTCAAAGAAAGGCAGGCATCATCCAATGATTGACCTCAATGTTCTGCTTTGCAAGGGATGTTCTTTCTGCATCAGATTCTGCCCGAAGAACATTCTCAAGCTCGGAAACGAGCGCAGCAAAAAAGGATTTTTTTATCCGCACCTCACTGACAGCGAAAAGTGCATTTCCTGCGGAATTTGCGCAACCGTTTGTCCTGAGGGCGCAATTGAACTGAAAAAGGGGGCGGAGTAATGTCAAAGGTATTCATGAAAGGCAATGAAGCAATTGCTGAAGCCGCAGTAAGAGCCGGATGCCGCTTTTTTGCCGGATATCCCATTACTCCGCAAAACGAAATTCCGGAGTATCTTTCCTGGAGACTTCCCGAAGTCGGCGGTGTTTTTGTTCAGGGCGAAAGCGAGGTTGCGTCTGTCAACATGGTTTACGGTGCGGCTTCCTCGGGATGCCGTGCAATGACAAGCTCTTCCGGCCCGGGTATCAGCCTCAAGAGCGAGGGTATTTCATATCTTGCAAGCACAAAGCTTCCGGCGGTGGTTGTCAATATCAGCCGCGGAGGTCCCGGTCTCGGTTCAATCCAGCCGGCGCAGATGGATTACCTTCAGGCAACAAAGGCAATGGGACACGGCGGTTTCAGGGTTATGGTCTTTGCTCCGTCAACTCTGCAGGAGGCTGTTGACCTGACATATAACGCATGGGACTATGCCGAGCGTGACCGCAATCCCGTGCTTATTCTCATGGACGGTTGTCTCGGAGCCATCATGGAGCTTGTTGAGCTTCCGGAATTCAAGTCTGCTGACCGTGAGGGAACAAAGCACTGGGATCTTAAACGCCGTGAGGGCGAGAACAGAAAAGCCCGTTTGCTCACCCCGTATTACCCCGAGGCAATGCTTGAACATGAAAACACAATGAGAGGTCAGCTTTATAAAGAATGGGAAGAAAACGATGTCAAGGTTGAGGAATTCATGCTTGACGACGCTGAATATGTCATTGTTGCATACGGAATTTCCGCCCGTGTTTCAAGGGAAGTCATTTTCCGTCTGCGTGAAGAGGGGCATAAGGTCGGAATGATTCGCCCCATCACCCTTTATCCGTTCCCGAAGAAGAGCCTTCAGAACCTCAACTATGACCTTGTCAAGGGTATCATTGATGTTGAGCTTGCAATTCCTGCTCAGATGCACGATGACATTGCGCTTGAGGTCAAGGACAGAGCACCGATTTATACCTACGGTCGCTCCGGCGGTATTCTTCTTGACGATGAAAGCACATATAACGCAATCAAAAAGATTGTTACGGGAGGTGCAGAATAATGGAATACAAAAGACCTTCATGCCTGAAAGGTTTGCCGAGCGGCTTCTGCCCGGGCTGTATGCACTCGCTCGCAACAAAAATCATTGCAGACGCAGTTGATGAGCTGGGACAGAAGGACAACTGCGTTCATGTTGTTCCCGTCGGTTGCTCAACGCTCAACCTGCTTTACTGGGACGGCGACATTGTCGGTGCGGCTCACGGTCGTGCTCCGGCTGTTGCAACCGGTTTTAAACGCACAAATCCGGAAAGGCTTGTTTTTACCTATCAGGGTGACGGCGACCTTGCCGCCATCGGACTTGCGGAGATTCTGGGTGCCGCAAACAGGGGCGAGAACTTCACAGTCATTTTTGCAAACAATCAGACCTACGGCATGACCGGCGGTCAGATGGCTCCCACAACCCTCATCGGTCAGAAGACAACAACAACACGCTACGGCCGTGATCCGAAGGAGACCGGCTATCCGATGAAGATTTGTGAGCTTATTTCAACGCTTGAAGCGCCCGTCTTTGTTGCAAGATATGCACTTAATTCTCCCAAGGGCATCAACGAGGCAAGGAAGGGCATCAAAAAAGCGTTTGAACTTCAGCTTGCAGGAAAGGGCTTCACTTTCATTGAGCTTCTGACAAACTGCCCGACAAACTGGGGAATGACTCCGCTTCAGACGCTTGATTATATGAACACGAACACAATTCCGTACTTTGTACCCGGCGTATACAAGGACAAGGAGGCTGAAACAAAATGAAGAAATCACTAATTTTTTCAGGCTCCGGAGGACAGGGCGTTGTTTCCGCAGGCATGATGACTGCAAAGGCAGCTGTTGATGGAGGAAAATATGCAACATTTCTTCCGGAATATGGTCCCGAGCAGCGTGGCGGCAGTGCAAAATGCACTGTTGTTATTGATGACAACCCTGTTGTTTCACCTCTTGCAAAGCAGTGCGATGTTCTTGTCTGCATGAACGAGCTGTCGTTTTCAAAGTTTAAAACCCAACTCAAGACCGGCGGTGTTTTGCTGCTCAACTCAAACAGAGTTACGAGCGAGGTTGACAGGGATGATGTCAATGTGATTTCCCTTCCTGTTGACGATATCGCCGATGAAATCGGCAACCCGAAGGCTGCCAACATCGTTATCATCGGCGCTCTCATCGGTGCAACGAACATCATCACAGAGGAGGAGTTCCTTGGCAGCCTTAAAAAGAAGTTTGCTTCAAAGGCTCCGGCAATCATGGAGATGAACACGGTTGCTCTCAGACGGGGAATTGGGCTTGGCAGCAAGAAGTAATTGAAAAACTCTGAAACCTCTGAATATTTTTTAGCACAAATTCCGGCGGTATACTTTTTGTCATATCTCACGATTTGTCTTGATAATACAGCGGTATTATCCGTGACATTCCGTAGAAAAACGGTCCGATGCCTGCATAAAAAGCCATGATTCACAAAACGGCAAGGGAGCTTTTCGTTTTTGCAAATCATGGCTTTATATTTTTGGGAACCTCTTAATAAATAACAGCATAGGCTTTGATACAAATACAATCTTCATCTCTGCCATATTGCACAAAAAACCGCTTGAAATCCGATAGGATTCCTGAGCGGTTTTTGAACAATCTGATGAAAAATCTGCCTGCGTAATCTGCATCGGATTTAATCAGAGTTTACTTAACTTTTCTTTTTGTTCTGTGCTGAACGGGAAAGTTTTGTCAGCCGATGAAGATAAATATCATCCCGGAACTCAGATTTCAAGGGCTTCAAGCTTGACTCTCTGCGAGGCAAGGCCTTCCAGAGCATGTTCCCTTGCTTTTTCATCGTCTTCAAGGACAACAAGCTTGACGGTATCTTTGATGATATCCGATGAACCGCTGAAAGTTTCCTTCAGTTCTTTCTTTGCGTCTTCGTCAAGGTTTTTCCATGTTTCAACAGTGTTTTTGACAACCGACGGAATGTGTTTTGAAACTCCTATCAGATTTCTCTGACCGGAGCCCTCGATGAGAGCGGTTGCAATGCGTTCAAAGTTGTTTCTCTGTTCGCTGTTTATTCGGTAAAGGATTCCCGAAAGGCAAATCTCGTTGATTTTTGCGAGCTTTGAGGGATGCGGAAGCGTCTTGAGGTCACTGTCGGCAATCTGCCATGTTCCGAGGTCATGCTGTGTCGGACCGAGAATGCGGTTGCTCTTGACAACGGTATAATCCTTGTCAAAGGCGAGAAGAACGCCGACAAACGAAGAACTCGGAATGAAGTGGTTATATCTCGGAAGAAGATCCTGATACTGCTTTGTTCTGTAAGGCGAGTTATCATAGAATCCGGGACCGTCGTTGTTATAAACCGCCTTGATTCTTGACCTTGTTTCCTCGGAGCAGTTGAGGGCGGCAAAAAGTGAAACATTTCCGCCCTTTGAATGGCCGATGATTGTGATTCCACCCTCAAAATGCTTTGCAACATTTTCAATGTATTCAACTGCAAGAGCGTGCGACGGAATGGTATTGCGGACAAAGAGGTCAATATCCTCTTTCCAGCCGATGAGGCTGTCGTCCGTGCCACGGAAAGAAACAACAAGATTGCCGTCCGGAAGAATGAAGGTTGCGGCGGCGAACTGGACTGCCGGGTTCGATTTGAAAGTTTCCGTGCACGCAACAATTTTCATTTCTGAAAAACGCTTCTGTTTTGACATTTCCATCATCTTGACAGAGATGCCCTTTTTGATCATCAGACCGAGAGCACGGTGACGGTTGCCGTTATAGCTGAACATTGCACGGCAGACCTCATCAAAAGGACGGGGCTCGTCGGTAAAACTTTCCGAGACGACCTTTTCAAACGGCATGTAGGTGACTTCACACAAAGCAACATTGTCTGCGTCACCAAACGGCATGTCACAAAACGAAACATTGCCGAACTTACGGATGTACTGCATAGTACCTGGCATATTAAATTCCCCTTTTCAATGTCGGTCAACAGCCGACTATAAATCCAACTCTAATTCTGGCACTTTATTTTACATTTGTCAATAATATTGGAGAAAAAAGGAAAAAAATAATCGACTTATGTTTACTATTATGATTGCTTCAGACGGCAGTATAATGAAAATTTGTCAATATATGGGGTTCGGGTGTTACATGAGAAGGGCAGAAAGTTTTTTTGCAAAAAGGGGTGAAAAAAACAAACAGTTGTGCTATAATTAACAATGAATATTTTTTCGAGGTGAAACAATGGGTATTTTTAAAAAGCTCTTCGGCGATTACTCAACAAAAGAGATAAAGAGAATTAAACCTACAGTCGATAAAATCCTTTCCTTTGAGGATGAGTTTGCAGCTCTTTCCGATGATGCGCTGCGTTCAAAAACCGATGAATTTAAAAAGCGTATTGCAGACGGGGAGTCACTTGACAGCATTCTCCCGGAGGCATTTGCCGTCTGCCGTGAGGCATCGTGGCGTGTTCTTTCAATGAAGCACTTCCCGGTTCAGCTTGAGGGCGGAATCGTTCTCCATCAGGGCAGAATTGCAGAAATGAAAACCGGAGAGGGAAAAACCCTCGTTGCAACGCTTCCGGCATATCTCAATGCCCTGACCGGAAAGGGTGTTCATATTGTTACCGTCAACGACTATCTTGCACGCCGAGACAGCGAATGGATGGGTAAGGTTTACCGCTTCCTTGGTCTTTCGGTCGGACTTATCGTCAACGGACTTGAAACCGAGGAGAGAAGGAAGGCGTATGCTGCCGACATCACCTACGGCACAAACAACGAGATGGGCTTTGACTATCTTCGTGATAATATGGTTCAGTACATTGACGAAAAGGTTCAGCGTGGACATTATTTTGCTGTTGTTGACGAGGTTGACTCCATCCTGATTGATGAAGCGAGAACGCCGCTCATCATTTCCGGTATGGGAAGTCAGTCCTCCGAGCTTTATTCACTTGCAAACGACTTTGTCAAGCACCTTAAATGCCTGCGTATCCCCGAGGCGGACTCCAAAATGAATCTTGAGGAAATTGCGCAGGAGCAGGGGGCTGACTATGTTGTTGACGAAAAGGGTAAGATAGCCTCCCTGACAAGAAACGGTATTGCAAAGGCGGAAAGGTATTTCAACATTGAAAACCTCTCCGATCCTGATAACCTCACCCTTTCGCATCATATCAATATTGCTATCAAGGCTCACGGTGTTATGAAGCGAGATGTTGACTATGTTGTCAAGGACGGACAGGTGCTCATAGTTGACGAGTTCACCGGCCGTATCATGATTGGCCGCAGATATAACGAGGGTCTTCACCAGGCAATTGAAGCAAAAGAGGGTGTAAAGATTGCAAAGGAGAACAAGACCCTTGCAACAATCACTTTCCAGAACTATTTCCGTCTTTATGAAAAGCTTTCCGGAATGACCGGTACCGCAATGACCGAGGTTCAGGAGTTCAGGGAAATCTATAATCTTGATGCGGTTGAGATTCCGACAAACAAGCCCGTTCAGCGTATTGACCGGGACGATGTAATCTATCAGACAGAGCAGTTCAAGTTCAACGCAATAATTGAGCAGATCATTGCCTGCCACGAAAAGGGACAACCCGTTCTGGTCGGTACGGTTTCGATTGATAAGAGTGAACGCCTTTCCGCTGCGCTCAGGAAGCGTGGAATCAAGCATAACGTTCTCAATGCAAAGCACCATGAAAAGGAAGCAGAGATTATTGCTCAGGCAGGTAAGTTCGGAGCAGTCACCATTGCAACCAACATGGCAGGTCGAGGAACCGATATTATGCTTGGCGGTAACGCAGAGTTTCTTGCAAAAAGCGAAATGAGGAAAAGGGAATATCCTGAGGAGCTGATTGCGGAAGCAACCGGTTTCGGCGAAACACAGGATGAGGACATTCTTGAGGCAAGGGAAACTTTCAAGAAGCTTGAAAAGATGTATAAAGAGGAAATCTCCGAGGAGGCTGACAGGGTAAGAGCAGCCGGTGGTCTTTATATTATCGGTACCGAGCGCCACGAATCAAGACGAATTGACAATCAGCTGCGGGGCCGTTCCGGCCGTCAGGGTGACCCCGGCGAAAGCCGCTTCTATCTTTCAATGCAGGACGACCTGCTGCGTCTTTTCGGCGGCGACAGAATGATGAGCATCATGAAAAGTCTGCCCGTTGATGATGATATGCCGATTGAAGTCGGTCTGCTTTCAAAGCAGGTTGAGGCCGCGCAGCGCAAGGTTGAGGGCAACAACTTTGCCGTCCGCCGTCATGTTCTCTCGTTTGACGATGTAATGAACCGTCAGCGCACCGTAATTTACGGTCAGCGAGACATGGTGCTCAAGGGCGAGGATATGAAGCCTGTCATTTCAAAGATGATTGATGAATCTGTTGAGGATTCAGTTGCGTTCTTCTGTCCGCCGAATATTCCGAGCAAGGAATGGCATCTTGCTTCCCTGCGTGAAAAGTATCTCGGTTGGCTCACAGATGAAAATGACTTTGTTGAAAACGACAAGTCCTCAGAGGAGATTCAGGAGATTCTTTGCGAAAGAGCTCATGCGCTTCACGATGAGCGTGAAAAGGAGTTCGGACCGGAGCTTATGCGTGAAATTGAACGGGCAATGCTTCTTCGTTGTGTTGATCTCAAGTGGATGGATCACATTGACGCAGTTGATGAGCTCAAGCAGGGTATCGGCCTTGTTGCCTACGGTCAGAAAGATCCCATTGTTGCTTTCCGTGAGGAAACGGCAGATATGTTTGATGCAATGGTTGCCTCAATCCGTGAGGATACTGTTAAAATAATCCTTTCTGCAAAATTCAGGACGGACGAGGAAGTCAAGCGTGAGCAGGTTGCAAAGGTTACCGGCGCTTCCGGCTCAGGCGACGGCAGCGAAAAGAACAAAACTGTCCGCAAGTCCAAGAGCGACAAAATCGGAGTCAACGACCCCTGCCCTTGCGGCAGCGGAAAGAAATATAAAAAATGCTGCGGCAGACCCGGCGTAAAGAATAACACGCAGAACTGATCGTATAAAACAAACGCCGCTTGCATTTTACGCAGCCGTATGCAAAATCTATGAATAAACCGAACCGCACATTTACCGAATATGGCAAATGTGCGGATATTTTTTATTTGGATAATAGATGGTGGATAAAAGAAGATCTTGAGACCAATCCATGAACGACTCCGAGCACCGCCCATACGGACAGATCAAATGTACGGGCGGGACTTGCGACCGCCCGAAAACCACCTTTTCAAATCCTCGGGCGGCTCTGAACGCCGCTCTTACGGACAAATCAAATGTACGGGCGGGACTTGTGCCCGTCCGAAAAAACCTTTACAAAATCCTCGGGCGGCTCTGATCGCCGCCCCTACCGAAAGATTAAATGTACGGGCGGGACTTGTGCCCGCCCGAAAAAACCTTTCCCAATCCTCGGGCGGCTCCGAGCGCCGCCCTTACGGCAGATTAAATGTACGGGCGGGACTTGTGCCCGTCCGTGAAAACCTTTCCAAATCCTCGGGCG
>JAEDHZ010000063.1 GCA_016292705.1 Clostridiaceae bacterium | reverse complement strand
GCAAAGCAGAGTTGTTTTGGGTCGGCTCTTTCGCGGAGTACAAAAGTCTTTTTGGGTACTTTTGTGACGATTGACAAAAGTACCCCTGCTAAGCAAAAGGACAAAAACCACTTGCACCGTTTTTCCACAAAGAAACAACGCAAAAGCAAAACCCGTTCGGGCGGCTTCGGCGTCGCCCGTACCGATATATATTATCTAAATTAATTCCTCGGCATAAACAGCGTTCCCGTCTGTCGTCCGTCAATTAGTTTATATATGTCCTGAGGTGCACTGCCGTTCATGACAACCGTGGGGATTCCGGCTTCGCAGGCAATCTGCGCAGCGTGAACTTTTGTTACCATTCCGCCCGTGCCTCGGCTTGTTCCGGCAGAGCCGCAGATTGAAAGAATCTTATTGTCAATTTTTTCAACAACCGGAATCAGCCTTGCATCCGGATTTTCTGAAGGATTTGAATCAAACAGTCCGTCAATATCCGAAAGTATGATGAGTGCATCCGCTTTGATGAGCTTTGCAACCGTTGCGGAAAGACTGTCATTATCGCCAAAGACAATTTCCTCCGTTGCAACACTGTCGTTTTCGTTAACAACGGGAATTGCGCCGTATTCAAAAAGCTTTTCAAAGGCATTTGAAAGGTTTGTGCGCCTTGTTTCGTTTTCAAAGTCGTCCTTTGTAACAAGGAGCTGACCGGTTTTTTGGCCGTATTCGCTGAAGAATTTGTCATACATGAACATCAGCTCGCACTGACCGACGCATGCGGCCGCCTGTCTTCCGGGGATATCATCCGGTTTTTTTGAAAGACCAAGCTTTCCGACTCCGACTCCGATTGCGCCGGAGGTTACAAGAACAACATCAAGTCCTGCGTTGTGCAGGTCGGCAAGAACGGAGCACAGTTTAATCATCCTGCGGATATTTGTTTTTCCTGTTTCGTATGTAAGGGTGGATGTGCCCACCTTGACAACAATCTTTTTTACTCCCTTGAGAGTCATTTTCCTTTGCATCTCCTCTGTGAATATTATGCTTTATTCATCTGTTAAGTTTATTATATTTTCATACTCCGATTTTCTGAGTACCTTTCCGACGGCGGTGAACGAGGCTTTTCCAAGGTCAAGATAGCCTTTGGCAACACTCTTCAACTGTTCGGGTGTTACAGCCTTTATGCGTTCAATTATTTCATCATCGTCAACAAATTTTGAAAGCAGCAGAAGTCCCTGACCGATAGAGCTGAGCTTTGAATGGGGCTGCTCACGGCTCATGATGAGGCTTGAGATGAGCTTTTCCTTTGCAACGGAAAGCTCCTTCTCGCTGATGCTTTCCGGGAACGAGCGCAGAATCCGGCAGGTTTCCTCAAGAGCCTTTTTTTGTTTTGAGGGCGAAAGGCTCATTGAAACGGCGATATAGCCTCCGCCGTTGTAGCGTGCAAGAAAGCTGTCAACGCTGTATACCAGACCGAGCTGCTCACGGATTCGCTGATTGAGCCTTGAAGAATTGCCCGTTCCGAGAATGAACATACAAAGCTGCAGCGGAAAAAGGTCTTTGTGCTCAAGCGGTATTCCGGGGAAGGAAAGCATGAGGTGCGTCTGTTCAAACGGTCGCTTTTCGAGCGTAACTGTTCTTGAAAACGGCAGATTTTCAAAGGATAGCGGATTGCCCGTGTTTTTGAGCGGCGCAAAATACTCTCTGACCTTATTGACCATTTTTTCTTCGTCAAAGCTTCCGCCGATGCCTATTACCGTGCGCTCCGGAACATAGAACTTCTTCATTTGTTCAACAAAGGTTTCCCTTTTGATTCTTTTGACGCTTTCCGGTGTTCCGAGAATTTCGAGCGAAAGGCTGCAGCCGGAGAAGAGCGCACTTTCGTTCTTTTCATAGCAGACATCTGCCGGGTCATCCTCGCACATTGCAATCTCCTCAAGGATAACGCCCTTTTCCGTTTCAATATCGTTTTCATCAAGTCGGGGATTGCAGACCATATCAAAAAGAATGTCGGCAGCTTCCTCAATGTGGTAATCAAGCGCACGGGTATAGAAGAAAGTGAACTCCTTTGTTGTGTAAGCATTCACTGCTGCGCCGAGGCAATCCATACCTTGCGCAATTTCAAAGGCGGTGCGCTTTTTTGAGCCTTTGAAAACGATGTGCTCAATGAAATGAGAAATTCCGTTGTTGTTTTTGTTCTCATCCCTTGAACCGGAGGCAACCCAGACGCCGACAGTTGCCGAACGCAGGTCGCTTTTCTTTTCAAGGAAAAGCGTAAGGCCGTTTTTCAATTTGATAAGCTTCATTTCCTGTTCCCCGTTTCCGAGACGAAGATATCTCAGCTGCTGAATTGAGAATTATAAAGTTCTGCGTAAAAACCGTTTTTGTCAAGCAGGCTTTCGTGGGTTCCCTGCTCAACAATTCTGCCCTCATTGATGACAAGAATGCTGTCTGCCTCACGGATTGTTGAAAGGCGGTGGGCAATGACAAAGTTTGTCCGTCCCTGCATAAGGTTTTTCATTGCGTCCTGAATCTGAACCTCGGTGCGGGTGTCAACGCAGCTTGTTGCCTCGTCAAGAATGAGGATTTCCGGGTCGGCAAGAATTGCACGGGCAATTGTCAACAGCTGCTTCTGACCTGCCGAAAGGTTTGAACCGTCCTCGTCAAGCTCGGTATCAAAGCCGTCCGGCAATGTTGAAACAAAGGAATCAACCCTTGCCGCTTTGACGGCGTTCAGAAATTCTTCTTCGGTTGCATTTTCGTTTCCGTATCTGATGTTTTCACGGATCGTTGCCTTTTTCAGCCATGTGTCCTGGAGCACCATTCCGAAGATGTTGCGCAGGTTTTCCCTTGAAAGGTCTCTGATGTCGGTTTTGTCAATTCTGATGCTGCCGCTTTTAATCTCATAAAAGCGCATGAGAAGATTGACGAGTGTTGTTTTTCCTGCTCCGGTCGGGCCGACTATTGCGATGAGCTGACCGGGCTTTACCGAAAGACTGAAGTTTTCAAAAAGCGGCTGTCCGTCCGTATATGAAAAGGAGACATTTTCAAAATCAACAAAGCCCTGTGCGTGCTCAATTTCCGCCCGGACGGTGTCCGGAACTTCCGGTTCGGCTTCAATGATTTCAAAAACACGCTCAGCGCAGGCAAGCGATGACTGAAGAGTATTGAGTATTCTGCTGACATCAACAAGCGGCTGCATGAACATATTGGAGTAGACCATGAAGGCGGTGATTGTTCCGATTGTCATGGTTTCGTTAATTATAAAGTACCCTGCAATTACGCAAATAAACACATAACCGATGTTTTTTGCAAAGCCGACAACCGGGTGTATTACACTTGAAAAGAACTGGGCTTTGCGGCTGGCGGAATAAAGCTCGTTGTTGATTTGCCTGAACTCCTCAACAGCGTTCTTTTCACGGGAAAAGATTTTGACAATCTGGTGACCTGTGAACATTTCCTCAATGTGGCCGTTGATGTTTCCCGTTTGTTTCCACTGCTTGCGGAAATATTTTTTTGAACGGCTGAGGATGAAGCTTGCGGCAAGACCGCCGAGCGGAATCGGAATGAGCGTTGCCGCCGTCATTGCCGGACTTTCAAGCAGCATGACAATCAGCACGCCGAAAAAGGTCACAAGAGAGGTTGTAATCTGAATAATGTTATTCTGGAAAGTGTTGTTGATGTTGTCGATGTCGTTCGTCACACGGGAGAGCAAATCGCCTTTGCTGTGAGAATCGAAAAAGCTCAGCGGAAGTTCGGATATCCTGAGGTTGACTTTGTTGCGCAGGGTGGTGATAACATCCTGCGTGACCTTTGCCATCACGAAGTTGATAACGAAAAGGCAGAGTGCATAAAGGGCAAAGATGACTGCAACATTCCTGAGTATACCGCCAATTGCGGAAAAATCAATGCTTCCGGTCTGGAGCTTGATTTTCACCTGTTCGCTTATCAGGTCGATAATTCCTTTCAGGTACTGAGGGCCGATAACACCCAGGACGGAAGAGCCGACAGCGAAAACAAGAACAAGAGCAACACGCAGTCGGTTTCCCTTGAGCAGGGACAACAGTTTGCCTGCCGTTTTCCGGAAATCCTGGGGTTTTTGCGCTTCGGTTTTTTCGCTTTCACGGTATGCGGCGTATTTTTCAAACTTTTCGGGTTCACGCTCTTTCAGCGCGGTGTTTTCCTTTTTCATACCAGCGCCTCCTCGTTAAGCTGAGACCGGACAATCTCCCGATATATTTCGCAGGAGGAGCAAAGCTCCTTGTGTGTTCCGATTCCGGCAACCTTTCCCTCATCAAGAACAACAATTTTGTCTGCGTCAAGGATTGTTCCTACTCTTTGCGCAACAATGATTACCGTTGCAGAAAGCTTTTCACGCAACGCTTTGCGCAGCTTTGCGTCGGTCATGAAATCAAGGGCGGAAAAGCTGTCGTCAAAAATATAGACCTCGGCGTCTCTGACAAGAGCACGGGCAATGGAAATGCGCTGCTTTTGTCCGCCGGAAAGGTTGGTTGCGTTCTGGCTTATCCGGCTTTCAATTCCGTTTTCAAGCTCTCGGACAAAGCCGCACTGGGCGATATCCAGCGCAAGCTCAAGGCGTTCGTCTGTTGCGTTCTCATTGCCGTAAAGAAGATTTTCCCTGATGCTTCCGCTGAAAAGGAAGTTCTTCTGCGGAACAAGGCCGAGCCTTTTGTGCAGCTCGCTTTGCTTGATTGAACGCACATCAACGCCGTCAAAAAGAACTTGTCCGTCACTAACATCATAAAAACGGGCGATGAGATTTACAAGCGTTGTTTTTCCGCTGCCGGTGGCTCCGATTATTGCAGTGACCTTGTTTTTTTCGGCAGTGAAGGAAATATCGGAAAGAACGGGGCTTTCTGCATCTGAATATCCGAACGAAACATTCCTGAACTCAACCGTTCCCTCGTTTTCCTTTTCAATCTTAACTGTATTTTCGGGATCTTTTATTGCCGGTTCAAGTTCAAGAACTTCATTGATTCTTTTTGCAGAGATATTGGCTCTCGGAATGATAACAAACATTGACGCAGTGAGGGAGACGGAAAAAACGATCATTACCATGTAGACAACAAAGGCCTGCAGGTCACCGACGGAGTTCTGAATTTTGACAACATCGGTCATTGCGTCAATGCTTTTTGCTGCAGAGAAGATGAGAAAATCCAATGCGGCAATGATGAGAACAATGCAGATTGGCAAAAGTATAGCCATTATCCTTGAAAACCTCATCACAAGACCGGAAAGGCGGATGTTTTTTTCCGAAAAAAGCGCATCCTCAAATTTTGTGCGGTTGAATGCACGGATAACACGGATTCCGCTGAGTTTTTCACGCATAAAGCGGTTGACCTCATCGGTGAGCTTCTGCTTTTTTTTGAAAAGGGGCATAACAAGCCTTACAACAATGAAAGCTATCAGGGCGATAACGGGGATGATTGCAAAGATAATGAGGGCAAGCCTTGCGTTGAGGAAGAACGCCATAACCGTTCCGCCGACGATAAGAATCGGGGAATAGATGATGATGTCAATAAGCTGGAAAACAAAGTCCTGCATCACCTGAACATCTCCGGTGCAGCGGGTAATGAGCGACGGCGTTCCGATTTTGTCAATATCGCTTTGAGAAAGCGACTCAACCTTGAGGAAGATTTTTTCCCTGAGTATTCTGCCGTATGAGGTTGAAGTTTTGCTTGAAAAATAGCTGCTGCACGAGGAAACGATGAGACCGGCAAACGCAACGGCAGACATAATGAGACCGTAGCGCTTTATGTTTTCAAAATTTCCGGTCTGTATGCCGGAATTGATAATGCTGCTCATGAGCAACGGCAGGCAAAGCGTTGCCGCCTGGGCAAAAACAACAAGAATCATTGCCGTAACAGCAGTGCCTTTTATCGGTTTTAAATATGAGAGTACCTTTTTCAAAGTTGGCCTCCTGATGAAATATATTGTATAGAAAGCATAAAAATCCAATTTTAGCCATTATATCAAACTATTGTGAATTTTTTGTAAACCGGATATGCAATTCTATAGCAGGAAAAATCACAATCGGTTTAAAACAAACCATCGGTAATTTCCACTGCACAAAATCATCTGTAAGAGTTGACAGTCAACAAAAGAGAGCCGCCGCAAAGGGAGGCTCTCTTGAAAAAAACTGTTATGTCAAAGTTCAACTCTGAGAATATAAATTTTGAAGATATTGATGATAACCTTGAGAATTTTCACAATGTATTCAAAGAAGGTTTTGAAGAAGTTTTTGAGCTGATCGTTCTTTTCTTCCTCTTCGGCCTCTTTGTAATCGGAAACAACCTCACCCTGGGTCTTGTCTTTCTGAATTGCAAAGCGGTCGACTTCCTGCGCTCCTTCAGCATTGACTCCGTATGCGTTGAAGTAAAGGACACCGTCTTTGATTTCAACCGATGCAAACATCGGGCAATCAAGCGAGAACACCTTTTCGCCGCGCGGGAAGTATTTATCCGTCTTGGTAACATCGTTCTGGATATAGCTCTTTACACCTGCGCAGCCTGTGATGACATAGGTTGTGCCGTCCGGAGTTATCTGCGTCTTATAGATATTGCCGTCCTTTCGGAGATAGGTGATATCAGTCGGGGACTTTTCGTTGTTGACAAGGGGAGCGGTTCTCAGGTAAACATGGTCGTGACCGGTGAATACCATATCAATGTCAAGCTGCGGCATGAGGACGGAAAGCTGATCTCTGATTGCGCAGACATCATCGTCCTTGTAATGTGAACCCTGGGAGTACGGAGCTTTGTGCAAAGCAACAAACTTCCACTGTGCATCGCTTGCTTTCATGTCTGCTTTCAACCATTCAATCTGCTTTTCGGAAAGACCGTTCGTCTTTTCGTCAAGGTCGTTTGAGTTGAGAACCGCAAAGTGAACATTGTTGTAGGTATATGAATAGTAAACACCTGTTGTTGTGTCCTGTTCGGGAAGTCCCGGAAGGGTGAAGTAATTCGCCGTGGCATTTGTTCCTTTGCCCTCATGGTTTCCGGTTGCCGGCATGAGGTAGGTGTTCATGAGATATTCCGATGCGGTGTCAAACATATACTGCCACTGATGGTTGTTGTCTCCGTGGTCAACAAGGTCGCCGGTGTTAATGATGAACGCAGAGGAGGGATACTTTTCAAACGCAGTTTTAAGAACATTCACCCACGCTCTTTCATACTGTCTGACATTCTGCGACTGCGGGTCGGTCATGTGGAAGAAGGTGACATCCTTTGAACCGTCGGCAGTGGTGATTTTTCCCGTCTCGCTCCACCAGCCGTATTTCTCATTTCCGACTCTGTAATAATAGGTTGCGCCCTTTTCGAGATTTGAAAGGGTTGCTGTGTGGCGGACCATTCTGAATTTATACGGGAACAGTCCGAGGATGCCGATATCAATGCCCGGGAACGAGCGTTCAACAATCTCGCTCGTTGTTTCAACTTTGAAGCCCTCCGGAGTGTTTGCCTTTCCGGTGAACTTGGGTTCGGAATCTGCTTTATAGATTTCGATGTCCGAGCTTTCAAGAGAATATTTTGAGAACCAGCTTATAATGCTTTCGGTCTGGGAATTTTCGCCCATAACCTGGCTTATCATTGTCGGCAGCCGATAGTTTTCCCTTGTTGCCTGCGCAATGACGGGAGTTGAGAAGTATGAAACACCGCTGTCGCCTTTTTCTTTCGGGTTGACATCAATTGTGAGGTCGGAAAGAACCCATGCGATGAAGATTCCGATTGATTCAAGCTGACTGTCCGTGAGATATTTGCTCATGAGAAGTCCGTCAAGAACATCGTAAAGGCTTGAATACGGAAGAACGCCGAGACCGAAAACAATTTTGACAAGGTTGAGATATGTGAAATCGCCGCGAAGAACCTGTCCGAGCAGGAAGTTGAGTCCATCTCCGAGCTTTTGCTGAAGAATGTCATCAGCAAGGAGCTTGTCAACTCTGATTTCAAGCTTTGCAAGCAGACCGTTTTCAACAACATCGGTGAGAAGCAG
>JAEDHZ010000062.1 GCA_016292705.1 Clostridiaceae bacterium | reverse complement strand
GGCTGTCGCTCTTCGTTTTACCGATTTGCGACAGTCGCATAAATCTCCATTGGGTATAAACCGTTTTATTCACCTATATTCGTCTCGTCAATAATGTATATCGGACGGTTCTTGACCTCGGTATATATTCTCGCAAGATATTCGCCGATAATTCCGAGACAGATGAGAATGAGTCCGCCAACGGCGCATATCAGTGCGATAATCAGATTGACGGAAATGAAACTTTCGTGTTTAACCAGACTGCAGATGATAAAAATCAGACCGTAAATTACACCGAACACGAAAGAGAGAGCGCCGCTCCAGAAAGAGAGTTTCAGCGGAGCGTTTGAAAATCCGAGTATACCGTCAAGAGCATACTTGAAAAGCTTGATTATGCTCCACTTTGTTTCGCCGGCGGCCCGCTCACGGTTTTCGTGCGAAAACCACTTGGTGTTGAAGCCGACAAAGCTGAAAATACCCTTTGTGAAACGGTTGTGTTCCGCCATTGAAAGAATGGAGAGAACAACCTTGCGTTTCATTATCCGGAAGTCCTGGGCGCCGGGGTCAATTTCAACCTCGGTCATTTTGTTTGCAACCTTATAGAAAGCCGATGAAAGGAAACTTTTCAATCCGTTTTCTCCCTTGCGGTCGCTGCGTTTTGCGGCGGCAATGTCAAAGCCCTCCTCGGTAACGGCTTTGAGCATTTGAGGAATGAGCGAGGGACTGTGCTGCAAATCTGCGTCAAGGATTCCCACAAAGTCGGCGCTGCTGTTTTTCAGACCGGCAAGCATTGCGCTTTCCTTTCCGAAGTTGCGGGAAAAGGAAACATATTTGACATGGCTGTCCTTTTCGGCAAAGGATTTGATAATTTCCAGTGTGTTGTCACGGCTTCCGTCGTTGACAAAAATAAAGGAATAATCAAACCCCTCAAGTGACTGCATGACGGGTGTGACTTCCTTATAAAAAAGCTCAAGGACATCACCCTCGTTGAAGCAGGGAACTATCATCTCGATTCTTTTCATGTTCAGAATACCGGAGCCTTTGCGGTCAAAGGCTTGCCTTTCATGTTATGTATGGGTTTATTATATTACGGTTTTCCTTTTTTTTCAACTTTTATTCAAAAAAATGCCCAACAGAGGAAAAATTGTGGTATAATCTCTTTGATTATTATGTTTTGATATCCGGATTGCTCCGGATACCTGCCACGGAGGACAGTATGGACATTGTTATCGGAGCTTCACGGTATATTCTGCCGTTTCTGACTCTCCTGATTCTGATAAAATGTATGCTCACTCTTTTGCTCGGGCATCCGAAAGAAAAAACCTACGGCTATATCACTGACCTTTCGGACGGTGAAAGATATTCGCTCAATATGTGGGAAACATCAATCGGACGCAGCAATTCCTGCGACATTGTGATTGGTTATGACACTGTTTCCCGCTTTCAGGCGGTAATCAGCAGACGAATTGACGGTTGGTATATCTATGACCTGCTTTCAAAATCCGGTATTCTTGTCAACGGAAAGAAGATTGAAAAAAAGGCGATGATCTCCGGCGGAGACCGTCTGACTTTCGGCGGCGCAGTTTTCGGTTTTGAAATTGCGGACGACCCCGTTTCCCTTGTCGGAAAAAGGAAGGGCAGGAACAAAGTCAAAAAATCGCCTGCCGCCCCCGCTCGCCGTGTGTCGAAAAAGCAGCAAACACAGTATTGGGAAGAAGATGATTTCAACCTTGAATTCACAGACGGAGAATACCTTCAAAACGGTTACCGGGTTTCTGACTATTACGATGATGAGCACCGTCCTCAGCTGCATTTTGAAAAGAAGAACGAGAGCATTTTTACTCAGATGCCGTCCGAAATTCAGGGCAAAAAGGACATTTACTCGGATAAAATCAACCGCAGTTTTGAAGGACAGCAGGTTGTTAACACTCCGAACAAACGCAACTCGGTTCCCGAATTCCGGTTCCGTTCGGTTTCTCCGAGACTTATTAACCCCGACACGGGCGAGGCTTTTGTTCTTTCCGGAAACAGGGTGACCATCGGCCGCTCACATTCGTGCGATATACGCCTTGCTTCTGCGACTGTTTCAAGAAAGCACGCACAGCTCATTCTTTATGAAGACGGCTGGGCGATTGAGGATTGCAATTCCTTGTCCGGCACTGTCCTTTCCGGGAACCGTGTTACCGAACCCCAGCTGCTTTTTGACGGAGATGTTGTTGCGCTCGGAGATGAAAGGCTGTATTACTCAATAGGTAATTAAGCTCAATTTTCAGCAAAAACGGCTGAAAATCATCAGCGTACCCATAGAATAATCAACAGCGGATACATTGAAAGAAGGTGGTGATTTTTTGAGAAGTAATGCTGCCGCCGTGCGGGAAGATCGCAGGCGGAAAAAATACCGTTATGTTGACCGCAGCTTCATTTTGCTGCTGCTGACAATTTTTCAGTTTTTATCCTGCCTGCCCGTTGTTTTTGAGGGCGGACAGTTTTATGCAACAAACGCCTTGTGTTTTTTCGGCTATACAGTTTTTGAATGGCTCTATGTTGCCGTGATGCACTTTGCGTTCAAAAAGGTCAATTTTGAGCTTGAGTTTATTGCGTTCTTCCTTTCCGGAATAGGCATGACTCTGACGGCAAGCGTTTCAAAATCGGGTCATATAAAACAGCTTGCGGCTGTGATAATCGGCGTTGTTGTCTATGATATTCTGCTTTGGTTTTTGCAGGATGTCAAAAGAGTTATGGCGGTGCGCCTGCCGCTTGCGGTTTTTGCGCTTTGTTTCCTTGCCGGCTCGTTTGTTTTCATCCGCTTTGCCGGAAGTGCAATCAACGGAGCTTATAACTGGTTGGTTATAGGCGGAAAGCTTTCCGTTCAGCCCTCGGAATTTGTCAAAATTGCGTTCATTTTTGTCGGCGCAGCCTCGCTCGATAAGCTTCTGACCAGCAAAAATATCTATCTCTACATAGCCTTTGCAATCGGCTGCATCGGCGTGCTGTTTCTGATGAGGGATTTCGGAACGGCTCTCATCTTCTTTTTCACCTTCCTTGTCATCGCTTTCATGCGTTCGGGTGATATCCGCTCGTTGCTCTTCATCTGCGCAGGCGCTCTTCTCGGCGCTGTGCTTATAATCTATTTCAAGCCCTATGTTGCCCAGCGCTTTGCGGCATACCGCCATGTCTGGGATAACTATGACACCTCGGGCTATCAGCAGGTCAGAACACTCATCTATTCCGTTTCAGGCGGTCTGAAAGGTCTTGGCGTGGGCAACGGAAGACTTCGCTATGTTGCCGCAGCCTCAACCGACCTTGTTTTCGGAATGGTCTGCGAGGAGTTCGGAATGATAGTTGCCTTTGCAATTGTTATCGCCTTCGCAATTATCACGGTTTACGCCATACGCACCTCACGCAGCGCACCGTCAACATTTTATTCCATTGCGGCTTGCTCCGCTGCGGCAATGCTGCTTTTTCAGACCTGTCTGAATATCTTCGGAATCACCGACATTCTTCCGCTGACGGGTGTCACACTGCCCTTTGTCAGCCAGGGAGGCTCAAGCATGATCTGCTCATGGGCGCTGTTTGCTTTCATAAAGGCGGCGGATGTGAGAACCTATCCCAAGGTTTTCAAAATCGCTTAAAGGAGGGCAGAAAATGAGAAATACCACAAAACGGGCTTATGTTTTGTTTGCTTTGATTGCGGCGTTTTTCGGCGGCCTTGTTTTCATGGGCGTTTCCTTTGTGCTGAATGCGGACACCTGGGCGTCAAGCAGACTCAATGAGCACATTTATAAATATCGCCAGCTTGCAACCGCAGGCACAATTTTTGACAGAAACGGCGGAGTCCTTGTTGAAACAAAGGACGGCGAAAGATATTTTGCCGAAGATTATACAACACGCCTTGCAACGCTCCATGTTGTGGGCGATGCGCAGGGCTTTATTTCAACGGGTGTCCAGACCGTATACCGTCCTCATCTCATCGGATACAACTTCATTGACGGAGTATACAGTGCGGTTAAAAAAGGCAAGGGCAACGATCTGACTCTCACCATTGATTCGGAGGTTTCCGCTGCTGCATACAATGCCCTGAACGGCAACAAGGGGACGATAGCGGTATATAACTACAAAACCGGCGCTGTTCTCTGCGAGGTATCAGCTCCGACCTTTGACCCTGAAAACAAGCCCTCCGATATCGGCACGGACACAAGCGGAAAGTATGACGGAATTTATCTCAACCGCTTCCTTTCCGGAGTTTTCACTCCCGGCTCAACCTTCAAGGTTGTGACTGCAATCTGTGCTTTGGAAAATCTTCCGGATGTCAGCAAAAAGACATTCAACTGCACGGGGAAATATAAATGCGGAAAGAATCAGTATGTCATCTGCAACGGAGTTCACGGAAAGCTGAGCTTTGAACGGGCACTCAATGTTTCCTGCAACAGCGTTTTTGCTCAGCTTGCTGTTCAGCTCGGAACGGAAAAGATGATGCAGACCGCAAAACAGCTCGGGTTCGGCTCTTCGGTAAAGGTCAGCGGCGCAAACACCGCAAAAAGCTATATTGACCTTTCCGGTGCGGCGGATATTGACCTCGGTTGGGCGGGAATTGGACAATACACAACGCTTGCAAATCCTTGCCACATGCTGATGCTTGCCGGTGCAATTGCAAACGGCGGACAGGCTGTGATACCCTATGTTGTTGAAACGCAGACCACCCTTTTGCCGAAAACGGGTGCGGCAATCAACAAAAACATTACCATGAGTGCCGAAACGGCAAAGAAAATGAAAAAGCTCCTGCGCTCCAATGTTGAAAACTACTACGGTGACAGCCGTTTTCCCGGACTTAAAATGTGCGGAAAAACCGGTTCGGCAGAGGTTGAAGGAAAAAGGAGCCATGCCTGGTTCTACGGTTTTTCGGCTGACAGCAGTTTTCCTTACGCAATAGTTGTCTGCCTTGAAAACGGCGGAATCGGCTATAACGATGCTGTTCCGGCGGCGAACAAGGTTTTGCAGGCGATTAAAAACAGTTAGTTATAATTTCTTTTGAAAGGATTGATAATATGTTTGTTCACGAAAATCTCAAAGGCAGAGTTGCGGTTGTCACAGGAGGCGGAGGTGTTCTTTGCGCCGACTTTGCAAAAGCCCTTGCCCGTCAGGGTGCAAAGGTTGCCGTGCTTGACATCAACGAAGCTGCGGCGCAAAAGGTTGCGGATGAAATCAGGGCCGAGGGAGGCGAGGCGACTGCCTTTGCCTGCAATGTGCTTCAGAAGGAGAGTATGCAGAAAGCCCGTGATGAAATTGCCAAAAAGTACGGAACCTGCGATATTTTGCTCAACGGTGCCGGCGGAAACAACCCCAAGGGCACAACAAGCAAGGAGACGCTTGAAAAAATTGATCTGATTGAAAAAGATCCGGACATCAAAACATTTTTTGACCTTGATCCGGACGGAATATCTTTTGTTTTCAATCTGAACTTTCTCGGAACGCTCATTCCGACGCAGGTCTTTGCCCCGGATATGGCGAAAAAGGAGAACACCTGCATTGTGATGATCACTTCCATGAATGCCTACCGTCCGCTGACAAAGATTCCGGCATACTCAGCCGCAAAGGCTGCCGTTCAGAACTTCACGCAGTTTATGGCGGTGCATTTTGCCGAGGTCGGAATCAGAGTCAACGCCATTGCTCCGGGCTTTTTCTCAACAAATCAGAACAAAACGCTCCTTTGGAACGAGGACGGAACGCCAACGGCAAGAACCGGAAAAATCCTTGCCGCAACGCCGATGAAGCGTTTTGGCGAACCGAAGGAGCTTGAGGGTGCGCTTTTGTTCCTTTGCGATGAAAGCTATTCCGGCTTCATCACGGGAACAACAATTGCCGTTGACGGCGGCTTCAATGCGTATTCCGGAGTGTGACAAACCTTGCTGTGTTTTCGGGAATTACGAAGACATAACCCATGAAAGCGATAAAACCACCGGCAATGAAACCAATCGTTGCAGGTGGTTTTGTTTTTGGAAAAATAAGATGAAGAAACCGGACAGGCACGAAGCTGTCCGGTTCAATCGTTTTATTTGAATCTGTCAAAAAAGCTCTTTTTCTCTTCGCCGACCGTTTTTCCGTCGTCGATATTGTTCTTGGGCTTGTTCGGAAGTGAATCATTGAACTGGCGCAGAAGATCTTTCTGCTTCTGACTGAGGTTTTTGGGAACATCAACAATGATTCTGACAAACTGATCTCCTCTGCCTCTTGAACCGAGCTGTTGGATACCTCTGTTTCTGAAGCGGAAAACCTCACCCGGTTGCGTTCCTGCCGGAAGTTCATATTTGACCTTACCGTCAAGAGTCGGAATATACAGTGTGTCACCGAGGGCCGCCTGAGCATAAGTCACGGTGAAATCGCACCAGACATCAAAGCCGTCACGCTCAAAGAACGGATGCGGACGAACATTGACATTGATCCTCAGATCGCCGACCGGGCCGCCGTTGACGCCGGCATTGCCCTTTCCACGGACATTCAACGCCTGTCTGTCGTCAATACCTGCCGGGATTTCGACCTCCACGGTTGCCGGCTTGCTTTCAAAGCCTGTTCCACGGCATTTCTGACACGGCGAACTGATTGTTTTTCCTTTTCCGCCGCAGGCAGAGCAAGGCTTGGAGGTGCTCATCACGCCGAACGGTGTTCTCTGCTGAACATTGACCTGACCCCGTCCGCCGCAGGTTTTGCAGGTTTCCGCCGTTGTTCCTTTTGCCGCACCTGTTCCCGAACATTCCGAGCAGGTGTCAATTCTTGTTATGTTAATTTTCTTTTTGCAGCCCTTTGCGGCTTCCTCAAAGGAAATTGTAACATTCGCCTGAACAGTTGTGCCCTTGCGCGGTGCGTTGGGATTCTGCTGGCGTCCGCCGCCAAAGCCGCCGAAACCTCCGAACATACTTCCGAGGATATCGCCGAGGTCAAAGTCTCCGCCGAAGCCGCCGAAACCGCCGCCAAAACCGCCTGCGCCGAAGTTCGGGTCAACGCCTGCGTGACCGTACTGGTCATAGCGGGCCTTTTTCTGGCTGTCGGAAAGGACTTCATACGCCTCGTTGGCTTCCTTGAACTTTGCTTCGGCTTCCTTGTCTCCCGGATTGAGGTCCGGGTGATACTGCTTTGCAAGCTTTCGGTATGCTTTTTTTATTTCGTCCTCGGACGCAGTTTTGCTTACTCCGAGCACTTCGTAATAATCACGCTTGTTTTCTGCCATAAATATAACTCCAATTAGACATTAGAGCTGCATTGCGCAGCATCTAATGTCTAAAATCAAAATCTGATATCTGACTTCAGTTGGCGTCAGTAAAGTTTGCATCGGTGTAACCTGCGTCAGTGTAGCCACCGTTGTTTGTTCCCTGATTGAAGTCGGCGCCGTTGAAGTCTGCTCCGTTGAACGGTGCGCCCTGCGGGCCTGCCGCACCCTGTGCGCCTGCCTGAGCCTGAGCCTGCTGATAAAGCTTTTCCGAAACCTTATAGAATGTCTGCTGCAAAGCTTCCTTTTCGTTCTTGATGAGGTTCATATCCTGACCGTTCAATGCGTTCTTGAGCGAGTCGATTTTTGACTGAAGCTCGGTCTTGTCGTTTGCGTCAAACTTGTCGCCCTCTTCGGAGAGGATCTTTTCGCACTGATAAACCATCTGGTCAGCTTCATTTCTTGTGTCAACCTCTTCGCGGCGCTTCTTGTCCTCTTCGGCGAACTGCTCTGCGTCATGAACTGCCTTTTCAATGTCTTCTTTGGACATATTGCTTGAAGCGGTGATTGAAATTGACTGTTCCTTGCCTGTTCCGAGATCCTTTGCAGAAACATGAACAATTCCGTTTGCATCGATATCAAAGGTTACTTCGATCTGCGGAACACCGCGGCGTGCCGGCATGATTCCGTCAAGGCTGAAGATTCCGAGAGTTTTGTTGTCCTTTGCAAATTCACGCTCGCCCTGAAGAACATGAACTTCAACGGACGGCTGATTGTCAACTGCGGTTGAGAAAATCTGGCTCTTCTTTGTCGGAATGGTGGTGTTTCTTTCAATAACCTTTGTGTTGATG
>JAEDHZ010000061.1 GCA_016292705.1 Clostridiaceae bacterium | reverse complement strand
TGGGTAAATGGTGCAATGGGTAAAGTATCAGGGCGCCTCAAGCGACGCCCCTACGGATAATTTCTTTTAAAGAAGCAATCATGTTCCCATTTACACGGATTATTTTGAATATAATCCCAAATTCTCTCATATTCTTCTTCATTGCGTATTATATGATCGTGAAAAGATCTTTGCCAAATAATATCTTCAACGTTTAAATCATGAAGTTTCTTTGAAATCCTCATTTTCAGACATCCGACAACCCGTGACATCAATCCTGTTTTTGTTTTAATGTTATTATTTTCTATCCTAATCAGCATATGGATATGATTAGGCATAACAACATATTTGTCAATTATGACCGGAAACATGTTTGATAAATTTCTAACTGCGTCATCTGCAATTTTTCCCGCAAAATTAAGACGATCTGCGACCGGCAGCGGTTTTACACACATTGGTTCTTCCCAAAACAGCATACGCATTTTGTATGTGCAAATTGTAATAAAATATATTCCGGGCGTATTATAATCAAACCCTTTCAGGCGCGGAGATTTTCGTCTTGTAAATTCCATTTTTATCACCTAAATAATTTTATCATACAAAGATTCAGGTTGCAATATATAATTCTCCTCAGCCGTTGTTTTTCCTTTTTTCGTCCTTTTTCGATAGTTAGAAGTTGCTATGAAAAGCTCTTCCCCTTTACACTCGTAAACAGTTTTCCTTTACACGACAAAAAACAAAAAGTTTTCAACGTTTTTCAGTGTTGAAGTGTTGAAAACTTTCCTCATTTTGTGGATAAAAATAGTACGATGTTGAAAATTCCACATTTTTCGTGGAAAGTTTGTGGAAAATTCGCAAACATCCGTTGAAAACTCCACATAAAATGTTAAAAAATTGCATTTCAGTGTGGAAAAACGGAAAACTGTCATAAAAAGTGATTGTTTTGCCGCAGATTTTTGCCGATTTATGAAAATCTGCTTTGCCTTTGCAGTTTTAAGTAACTCTTATTGACCTATCAGCCCGTCTGTGATAGAATTGTTTTGTATATACTATTATATTATCGAAAGAAAGTTGAACGATGAAAAAAACGATTACGGTTTTCCTGTTTGCCATGCTTACTGCGGCAATGCTTTGCATCAATGTCTCTGCTGCAGAAAAAACGGCGGCAGTTGAAAATCTCAAAGCTGTTGTTAGCGATACCTCCTGCACCCTCTCCTGGGACAGAATCAAAAAATGTGACGGCTACCGTGTCTATCTTGTTGAAAACGGTGAAAGGGAGATTCTCAAAACCCTCAAAAGCAGTTTTGATGTTTCCTTTTGCAAAGAGGAGCTCAAGCCGAATACAGACTACACTTTCATTGTCCGCGCCTATCTCATTGAGAACGGGAAAAAACTTTTTGGCCCTCCGAGCGAGGAGGTGACAGTGAAAACAAAACTCTCTGCGCCCTCATGGCTGAAAGCAGAGGAAGCAACTGTTTCTTCTGTGACCGTATCATGGAAAACCGTAAAGGGTGCCGATAGGTATCGGCTTTATATCTGCCCCGCAGGCGAATCAGGCTATCAGAAGCTTGGCGAAACGGATGAGCCGGTTTTCACAGCCGAAAACCTTTCCGGAAAAACCGGCTATAAATTCCGGGTAAAAGCATTAGGAAACAAAAACTCCTCCGCTTTTTCAAAAACCTATATTTTTTACACTGTTCCCAAAAAGGTCACAGAAATCAAAATCTCGGCGCAGAACGGAAGCCGTGTCAAACTCAGCTGGAAAAAAAGCTCTCCTGTTTCATGGTACAGCATATATGCAACCGACAAAAAAACCGACAAGTGCAGATACATTGGGAAAACAAACGAGCTTTCATATATTTTTCAGGGTGACCGCAGCAAAAAGACCTACTATTTTTCTGTCCGCCCCGTTATCCAAAACGACCTCCAATCGCTTCACGGAAGTTTTTCCGACCGCTTTAAGGGTACAACGGGAAAGCTTTCCGCCTCCGTTTCAAACAGCAATCTGCGCAAGGGTGAGTATGCCGATATTATCACTTCAAGCGCAGCAAAATATCTGAAGTTTTCAGCATCTGACAGCTCAGTTGTCAGAACAGTCGGAAAAACTCAGTTTCGTGCCGCCGCAATCGGAACAACAACTCTTACCGTAAGCGACGGAAAAAGCAGCGAAAAATTCAAAATCAGAGTTTCCGCTCCGATTTTCAACTATATGTCATGCGTCTATGATGTGACGAACGAAAAGATGATTTTCGGCAACCGGATGAATGACCGCTGCTATCCTGCAAGCATCACAAAACTCATCACCGCCCTTGTTGCAACAAAAAACATGAGCCTTAACTCAACGATAACCGTCGGTAACGAGCTGAACATGGTTGAGCCGCTTTCAAGTACCTGCGGAATCCAGCGGGGCGAAAAGTTCCGCCTCGGAGATTTGCTTTACGGTCTCTTGCTCCCCTCCGGAGGAGACGCTGCCTACACAATCGCCGTCAACTGCGCACGCAAGGTTTCCGGCAATCCGGACATGGGCTATGTTGAAGCGAAGAACTACTTTGTTTCAATGATGAACAGCTATATGAAGTCAATCGGCGCAACGGGAACTCACTGCGTCAATCCGCACGGCTATCCCGTGTCCGGCCATTATTCAACTGTCCATGACCTTCTCCTTGTTGCCCGTCAGGTTCTCAAAAACCCAACGCTCAAAAATGTGACCTCAACCTACGGAAAATATGTCACCGCACTGACCGGCAAGGGAAGATACTGGACAACCACCAACGGTCTCATCGTCCCCTACGGCTCGAGATATTCACCATACGCCCACGGCATGAAAACCGGAACGGTTGATGACTATTACACAGGTATCATCTCAGCAGCAACAAACAAAAATCACACAATAATCACCGTTGTCATCGGCTGCGAGAGCTACGAAGCACGCTACACAGCCACACATAAGTTGTACAATTATTATTTGTAACATAAAAAACAGGAAAGGACTGCGATATGAAGTACATTTGGGAAAACCCTCAGATTATTAAGGAAAACAAGCAGGACGGCCATGTTCTCGCCCTGCCGCACAAAACCGCCGAATCGGCAACCGAAAGGAAGTTTTCCCCGTTCAAAATTTCAATGAACGGAGAATGGAAGTTCCTTTGGAAAAAAGGATTCTGCGAAGCCCCCTGCGACACAACGGAAAAGGATTATGACGATTCATCATGGGAAACCATCACCGTTCCCGGAGTCTGGCAGCTCCAAAAGGACTATACCCAGCCCTATTATTACGCAAACTCCTATCCGAACTGCATCAGCACAGACAAAAAGAAGATTCCCTGCATTGACCATTCGGCGCAGGAAATCGGAGTCCACAGAACAACCGTGAATGTTCCGAAAGAGTGGATCGGCCGGGAAATCTTCCTTTTCTTCGGCGCTGCAAAAGCCGGTCTTGAGGTCTTCGTCAACGGAAAAAGGGTCGGCTATTCTCAGGGTTCAAATACTCCGCACGAATTTGATGTAACACAATACATCACCGAGGGCGAAAACCAGGTGACTGCCGTTGTTTATCGCTACACGGACGGAACCTACCTTGAGGATCAGGATATGTGGTCTTTCTCCGGAATCTACCGTGAGGTTTATCTTTACAGCGAGCCAAAGGTCTGCTTGCGTGATTTCTATGTTACCACCGAGCTGATCAACAACTATACCGACGCCGACCTTACTGTTGAAATGTTCATCAACGATTATACCGACGCCGGAAATTTTGCAGAGGTTGCCGCAGTCCTTTTCCGTAACGGTAAGGATATTGCAGTAGGCAGCAGCGAGCTTATCACAAGAGCAGGAGAAAACAAGCTTGTTTTCAAAAAGCGTGTTTCCTCCCCTGCCCTCTGGTCAAGCGAAAAACCGGAGCTTTATACCCTGCTCTTCAAAATTACATGTGGCGAGGAAGTAACTTTCAAGGCTGTGAGAATCGGCTTCAAGCAGGTTGAAATTGTCGGCGAAAAAATCCTCGTCAACGGTCAGCCGTTGCTTATCAGGGGCGTCAACCGCCACGACTATGATCCCGACTACGGCTGGGCAGTACCGAGCGAAAGATACATTCAGGACCTCAACATAATGAAAAGGGCAAATATCAATGCAATCAGAACAAGCCACTATCCTAACGATCCTCAGTTTTATGACCTTTGCGATGAATACGGCTTCTGGGTAATGGACGAATGTGACCTTGAAACCCACGGTGTCCGCCGGAAGGGCGTTCCCGGAGACAACCCGATGTGGACAAAGGCTGTTGTTGACCGTATGGAGAGAATGGTTCTGAGAGACAGAAACCATGCCTGCGTTTTCATGTGGAGCCTCGGTAATGAATCGGGTGACGGAAGCAACTTCCTGCGCATGAAAGAGGCTGCTCTGCGCCTTGACAAAACAAGACAGTTCCACTATGAGGGCGACTTTGACTTCACCAAGAGCGATGTTATCAGCCGCATGTATCCGAACGAAAGAGACTTTGAAAAGCTCGGAAAGCGTGAACCTATCACAATCACTGCCTTTGACAACATTGCAAATGCTCTCGCCGCAGACAACAAGCCCATTGCAAAGGAGCTTTACACAAAGCCCGTTGTTCTCTGCGAATATGCACACGCAATGGAAAACAGCCTCGGCAACTTCCAGGAATACATGGATGCCTTTGAAAAATATGAAAACCTTGCCGGAGGCTTCATCTGGGACTTTGTTGACCAGGCAATCCGCAAAAAGGACGAGGACGGAAACGACATCTGGCTTTACGGCACTGACTACAACGAAAAGGAAAACTGGTATGTTCCGCCGTATAACACCTGCGCAATTACCGGAAGCAACACCTACTTCAACGCTAACGGAATCATCGCCGCAGACAGAAGCGTTCACCCCTCAATCTACGAGGTCAAAAAGGTCTATGCCGAAATGAAGGTTGAAAAGAAAGCTGATGCAAAGGATGTCTATATCGTCAAAAACAAGCAGCTTTTCTCCGACCTTTCAGCGTTTGACCTTTGCTATACCGTTACAAACAACGGTGCAGTCATTCTCAACGGCGAAGTTGAAAAGGAAAAGTATTCCGATACCGCTCCGCTCTCGGAAAAAGAATTCACTCTCCCGGTTGCAATTCCGGAAAGCGCAAGGGGCGAAATCATCCTGATTTTCTCCTTCAAAAGGCGGGAGGCAACACGCTTCTGCGAAAAGGGATATGAACAGACCTTCGACCAGTTCATTCTGCGCGAAGCCCTCCCCGAATCCGAACCCAAGGACACCGGAAAGGTTAAAATTGAGGGCACGGAAAAGCGTTTCACCGTAACCGGAGACGGCTTTGTCTATACCTTTGAAAACGGTATGCTCTCTCAACTCAAAAAGGGAGACAGAAGCTATCTCATCAAGCCGTTCAGCCCGAACTTCTACCGTCCTCTTACCGACAACGACATTGACTACCTGAACTTTACGCCGCCGCTTATCTTTATCAGTCCCCTTTTCCAGTGGAGGCGTTCCACCGCACTGGCAAAAAGCAAAGCCGTGCTCGTTCATCAGTACAGCCACAGTGCCTACATTGAAACCAATCTCAGCGTTATCGGCATGAAAAATGTCAAGATGTTCTATACCGTTCATCCGGACGGAAGAATCAGCGTCTCCTATGAGGGCAAGGCACTTATGGATATGTTGCGCTTTGGTCTTCAGTTCAGAATGGACGGAGAATATGAGTTTGCAAAGTGGTACGGCAGAGGACCGCACGAGACCTACTGCGACAGAAAAACCGGCGGAAAATTCGGTATATATGAAATAAAGGTTCAGGACCTTGAACACAGATATATGCGTCCGCAGGAAAACGGTCAGCGCACCGATGTCCGTTCCCTTGAAATCACGAACAGGGAAAGTCAGGGACTGCGCTTCACCGCAAAGGGCGGCACCCCATTCTGCTTCGGCGCTTTGCGTTATTCACTCGAAGACCTTGACAAAGCAACACACGAACACCTTTTGCCGCACCAAAACTTCACCAATGTCACTCTTGACCTCATGCAGCGTGGTGTCGGCGGCGACGCTCCCGGAAGCGCCTGCCTGCATGAACCGTATATCATGCACAAGGGCAAAACATATAAGCTTGAGTTTGATATTGAAGTGAAGTAAAAGGTCCGCATATTGAAAAGAGAGTCTGCTTTTTTGCAGGCTCTCTGATTTATATATCCGGGAAGATAAAGTTGCGTTTTTTGCCGGAAACCGCTTGACTTTTTATCTGAAAGATTTATAATTTAATTTGGTTGCTTAAAACACTAATTACGAAAACGGAGGTCTTAAAAATGGACAGATTAAAGGATAAAGTAGCAATCGTAACAGGCTCAACGAGCGGCATCGGCATCGGAATTGCAAAGCTTTTTGCCGCCGAGGGAGCAAAGGTCGTCATCTGCGGCCGTCGCCAGGAAAAAGGACAGGCTGTTGTTGATGCAATTGTAAATGCGGGCGGCGAAGCCTGGTATCACTTCATGGACATCACCGATCTTTCAAGCATTGACAAGCTTTTTGCCGATACTGCCGAGAAATACGGCAAAATCGACGTTCTTGTTAACAACGCCGCAAATGTTGCGCTCAAGGACGGCAGAATTGACGAGCTTACCGTTGAAATGTGGGACAACATTTTCCAGAGCGACCTGAGAGGTACATTCTACGCAACAAAGACCGTTCTTCCGTATTTTGAAAAGAACGAAAACGGCGGTTCAATCATCAACATCGGTTCAATGGCTTCCTGCAGCGGTGACATCGGCTCAACTGCCTATGCCTGCGCAAAGGCCGGAGTTGACATGCTCACCGAATCGACCGCTTTGCAGTACGGCAAGAAGAATGTCCGCTGCAACTGCGTAAGACCGGGCCTTATCGTAACGCCCGAAAACGAAGCGCATGTTCCGCAGATTGTTAAGGACATCTTCACAAGCAACATCATGGTCAACCGTTACGGCTGCCCTGAGGATATCGGCCACATGTGCGTTTATCTTGCTTCTGACGAGGCCGCCTATGTTACCGGCCAGATTGTTAATGTTGACGGCGGACTGAACTCCCATGTTCCCACCGTTGCCCAGTTCAGACAGCTCAACTCACGCACCTGGTAAAAATCAAAAAACTTGCCCAAAACGGGGTCTGCCGCAAAAATGCAGCAGACCCCGTTTTTTGGGTGTAATTTAACAGAAAGATAAAAGGTGAATGTGATCCTTAATAGTGCCTAACTCCGCATTCACAGGTCTGATGAATCCTGAACAGCTTCCAGAAAATGCGAATTATCTTATAGATCAAGCCGGCAAAGCCGCCCTTGTGGCAGATGTGTGAACAATTTACTGAAGGATCCACTTCTAATTCATTTGGATTATCTGTTAACTTTACTTCTTTAATTGTTGTTCCATCTGAAAAAACACCGATAAGATACGCATGACTAATTTGGTCACTCTTAGGAATAAACTCTATTTCGATCCTTCCGCTATCATCACCAGTATACTGATCAATATACATCAACTGACTGTTAGAAGGCGTTGATGTGACCAAATTAGAAGAAATCACTATAAAGATATACTCCGAACCATTTAAAGTGCAGGACTCTCTGACATAATACTTCTTAACGATATTGTTACTATTGTAATTACTACTGATTGCCCGCATTGAATAGCTTTGTGCTTTACTGCTATAATTCACAAATCTTCTGTTGTTTTTCGTTGCATAAGTTTGAGCGGTCGATCCGCTTTTTGCATAAATAGTAGCTCCCGAATGTATCGTATAACTTGATGAATCGATTGTACAATTTGAAGAGCTAAAGTATATCGATTTAAGTGCATTACAACCACCAAAAGCTCCATATTTAATTGTCTGAACGGATTGCGGTATTGTGACTTCTGTCAAAGATGTGCATTGAGAGAAAGCATAGGAACCAATATTTTCCAGTGAATTTCCTAATGAAATACTGTCAGCTGAATAGCAATCGAAATAAGCATAATCACCGATTTCAACTACATTGTCATTAATATCTATACTTTCAAGAAGTGAACAGGAATAAAATGCTCCTGTACCAATACTTGTCACCGAATCGGGAATTGAAATATTTTTGAGTTTTGCGCACTGTGCGAACGCAAAGTCACCTATAGATGTCACTCCCGAAGCTATTTTGATCTTTTCGATTTCGTTATGATAAACATACCACGGAGCAACTCCATAGGATTGATAGTCCGCAATATCTCCTCGACCCT
>JAEDHZ010000060.1 GCA_016292705.1 Clostridiaceae bacterium | reverse complement strand
ACAGGAACGCCCTGCTCGCAACAGCGATCCAACCGTGATTTCATCTCCCGTTCATTGAGCATACATCCGCCGCAGTGGACAACAAGCGCATATTGCGACAAATCGTCCGGAAATTCTGCGCCGGAGGTGAATGAGTAGGAAAGCGTTTTGCCCGTGTAGCCGTTAATCCAGCCGGGCAACTTGACGGTTCCGATATCCTGACACTGGCGGTGATGGGTGCAACCTTCCGAGATCAGCACCTTATCGCCATCCTGCAAACGGTTAAGCATGGCAGCACCTTCAACCACCGTTGCAAGATTTCCTTTATAGCGGGCGAAGAGAATCGAAAAAGAGGTCAGCTCAATCGATTCAGGAACAATTTTGCTGACGAAGCCGAACGCTTGCGAATCGGTGATGACCATGCGCGGCGGTGTTTTAAGCGCCGAAAGAGCCGTGCTCAGTTCGCTTTCACGAACAACCAAAGAAAGGGCGCCTGCCTCCAAAAGCTCACGAATGGTTTGCTGTTGCGGAAGAATGAGCCTGCCTTTGGGCGCAGCGGAATCAATCGGAACAACCAAAACAACAGTGTCTCCTGCGTCAACAAGATCAGAGACAATTTTTCTGTCGTTTTCGGCAGACTTTGCCAATGCGGCAATTTTTTCTTTCAGGGCGTGAATACCGTCACCGGTTGCAGCGCTGACATATATTTCATTTTCGGTTTCCGGCGGTTGCTGAGTCAGTAAATCCGATTTGTTGAAAACAATCAGATACGGCAGTTTGCGCTTGATGAAAAGCTCTGTCAGTTCACGGTCAGCTGACTGCAAACCTTTTTCTGCGTCAACAACCAACACAGCAATGTCGGCCTGGCGCAAAATTTGCTGTGCACGGGCAACCCTTTGTTCGCCCAGCTGACCCTCATCGTCAATTCCCGGCGTGTCTATAATAACAACCGGGCCCATCGGAAGCAGTTCCATAGCTTTTTTGACAGGGTCTGTTGTTGTGCCTTTTATCTCGGACACAACCGAAAGCTGCTGCCCCGTTACGGCATTGACAAGACTGGATTTTCCTGCATTGCGCAGACCGAAAAAGCCGATGTGCACCCGTTCGGCCGAAACCGTTGAATTAAGGCTCATAATTATTCCTCCTGAGATGAGTTTCCCGGAAATCTCCGATTCAATCAGAAGCGGAAGTCTCTGCGATTGGAATTTTTGATTTGTTCAATGTTTTCGCCGGCGATTTTGCGAACCTTTTCTCCGGGAATCTTTTCAAGCTCACGCTTAATCAACTCATACCCGACATTTTTTGTGTCCTCGCCGGCATAATCAACAAGATATTCGCTCAGCGTCATCAGTGCATTGGGATGACAGCAATTGAGAATCTGACCGTTTTTGCAAAGGCTCATAAAACGGTCGCCGGTTCTTCCCTCACGGTAGCAGGCGGTGCAGAAAGAAGGAATATAGCCAAGCTTCATCAGCCAATTCACAACCTCGTCCAGCGTTCTTTGATCCGAAACATCAAACTGCTCTGAATCGTGTGGGCGTTCCTCTTCGGTATATCCGCCCACAGAGGTGCGTGAAGCACCGCTGATTTGTGAAATTCCGAGACCGAGTGCTTTTGCACGGACTGCTTCGCTCTCTCTTGTGGAAATAATCATGCCGGTATACGGAACGGCGATGCGGATGCAGGCGATGATTTTTTCAAAAATTTCATCCGGGATTCCGTTGTCAAAAACATCCGGATCAATGTCATCTGCCCGCTTGATGCGGGGAACGCTGATGGTGTGCGGACCGACTCCGTGTACCGCCTCAAGATGCTCGGCGTGCATTAAAAGCCCTGCAAATTCATATTGATAGCGTTCCAATCCGAACAGCACTCCAAGGCCGACATCGTCAATGCCGCCCTCCATTGCTCTGTCCATAGCCTCTGTGTGATAGGCATAGTCGTGCTTGGGGCCGGTGGGATGCAGTTCAAGATAGCTTTCCTTATGATAGGTTTCCTGAAAGAGAATGTATGTACCGATGCCCGCTTCTTTAAGCTTGCGGTAGTTTTCAACCGTAGTTGCGGCAATGTTGACATTTACCCGGCGGATTGCACCGTTTTTGTGCTGAATACTGTAAATTGTTTTTATACATTCCAGGATATATTCAATCGGATTGTTGACCGGGTCTTCGCCCGCTTCAATCGCAAGGCGCTTGTGTCCCATGTCCTGCAAAGCGATGACCTCACGGCGAACCTCCTCCTGAGTCAGCTTTTTGCGGGCAATGTGCTTGTTCTTGTAATGATAAGGACAGTAAACACAGCCGTTGACACAGTAGTTGGAAAGGTACAACGGCGCAAACATAACTATACGGTTACCGTAAAACGCCAGCTTGATCTCCTCGGCAAGGCGATACATTTCCTCAATCTTTTCGGGAATGTCGCATGCCAGCAATACCGAGGCTTCACGATGGGTAAGCCCTGCGCAGTGAACACCGTTTTCGGTTTTTACCGGCCGGGCTTTTTCAAGCAGGCTGTCAATTAACGGAATGTTTCGCTTGTTTTCTTCCGCATAGCGGAGGGTTTCGAGGATTTCTGCGTCATTGATAAATTCCTCTGCCTTTAATGATTCTGGGTTATACTGATACATTTATAATTCCTTCTTTCTTTTTCATCCGGTGAGCCTGAAAAGGCTTCCGGTCGCCTCTGTCAGTAACAATGCGGTAACCGATGGACTCCATTCGCCGGCTCAGACAGCTTTTGCATTGCGCCGATTCCTCACCGGTACAGATTTTATTGTTATACAGCTCATACTTTTTGCGTACTGAAACGGGGGAGAGATTCGGCATAACAACATTTGCGCCGGCCAGGATTCCCTGTTCCCGTCCGCTCGGGTCAATTGTTCCGAGTGCGGTGGTTGCCGGAAGCAAGAGCCCCGGATCTGTCAGTCGCAAAAGCGACAGTAAAAACAGGGTGGTCTGCAGTGTGCCCGGCGGAAAGCCGGAGAACGGTGTTGCCTCGTGAGGAATGAACGGCCCGATTCCGCACATGGCTGGCTGAAACAGCTCAACGAATTTTAAATCAGCCGCAAGCGAGCGATTGGTCTGATACGGAGCACCCACCATGAAGCCGCAGCCGGTCTGATAGCCGATTTCCTTGAGCGTTTTCAGGCACTGCATCCTGTTTTCAAAGGACATGGCTTCGGGATGCAGTTTGCGGTATAAATCGGGGTCTGCCGTTTCGTGCCTGAGCAGATATCGGTCTGCCCCTGCGTTGAACAGCGCTTCATAGCTCTCACGGCTTCGTTCGCCCAACGAGAGGGTAACTGCACAGTCGGGATAGGCTTTTTTGATTTTGCCAATCAGACTGCAGAGCAGTTCGTCGTCAAAGTGAGGATCCTCTCCGCCTTGCATAACAAAGGTGCGAAAACCGAGCTCATAGCCCTCTGAACAGCAGGAAAGAATTTCCTCTTCGCTTAACCGATATCTTGAACAGTTGTGATTGCTGCGGCGGATTCCGCAATAAAGGCAATCATTTTTGCAGATGTTGCTGATTTCAATCAACCCACGCACATATACCGTGTTTCCGTAAACAGCGTGTTGCGCTTTCGATGCCTTATGCGCCGCATATTCCGCAAGCTCCGGAGTGAGTCCGTCCAGCAATACTTCGTATTCATCGCAGGACAGGCTGTGTTCCTGCTCAAGTCGGTCAATCAGTTGAAAAAGCTCATTCATAGTGTGTAATAACATTGGAGTATGCTGTTTTTATGCTTACGCCGTCAAGAGCTCCGATTTTTCCGGAAAGCGCCGCAATAGTGTCCTGCGGTGCGTCAATCGCAATTGAAACAATGTTGATTTTTTTCTCACGGTAGGGCAGACCCATCCGGCCGATAATATATCCGCCATATTCATGCAAAAGCGCATTCAGAGCCTCAACCGAACCCAATTCTTCAACGATAATTCCCATAACTGCAACCCGTGTGTCCATTCTTAATTCCTCCCTAAAATAAAAATACCGCACCGGTGTTCCGATGCGGTCAGAAATATCCCAAAAGTAACTATTTCATCTTTGCACCTTTCACCCGGAAACCCGCAAACACCGTGCGGAAATCTTCATGTCAGATTACTCTTTTAATATAACACAACATACCATTTCTGTCAAGTTATCACAGCGAAAGAAAACTGTATTGAGTATTGTGAGAAATAATCTGCACTTGCAATAAGTTCGCATATATGATATTATGAACAAGATGTTAAAAGAACGGAAGGAAATTATTATGTCTAAAACATTACCAAAAAGAAAAATGTACCGTTATTGCCTTGCAGATGTTGCCAAAGGACTTTTTAACGGTATGATTGGAAATTACTTACTCTACTTTTTTCAACCCACTGTGAAAAGCGGTTTGCCAAGCATTTTGCCTCAAAACAAGCTTTTTGGATTTATCACTGTTATGGCTCTTATTACCGCTGTCGGTAAGATTGTGGACGCAGTTTCGGACCCGTTAGTCGCGAGCTTGTCGGACAAATGTACACACAAAGACGGCAGACGGATGCCGTTCCTGCGCTTTGCGGCACTTCCCTATGCACTTTCTTTGCTGTTGGTTTTCTATGCCCCGTTCAAGGAGGGGTCTGTTGGAAATGCAATTTGGGTCGGCTTTTTCCTTGTTGCATACTACATATCTTACACATTCTTCTTTATCCCCAGAAATGCCCTCGTGCCGGAGATTATTCCGGATGCAAATGTCCGTGTCGGATATTACACCGTCAGAACAGTGTTCTTTATGGGTTCAAGTGCCTTTATGTATGCGGCGACTGTATTTGTAAACCTGCTTAAAAATGCGGGCCTTTCATCCTTGTGGGCATGGCGTACGGTGTTCACAGTTTTTGTTGCAATCGGTGCAATTTGTCTTTTGCTCAGCGCTTATGCTTTTGACGAGAAGGAATATGTGACCGACAGCACAAAGCCTAATGATTCTTTGATTAAATCTTTTGGCTTGGTGCTGAAGAACCGTAACTTTGTGATTTTCAGCCTTGGTGATTTGTTCAGCTTTATTTCTTTGTGCTTTTTTGAAACGGCTATGCTTTACTATATCACAATGCTGTTAAATATAGAGGAAAATAAAGTGTTCTATGTTTTGCTGGCGGCAATTGTGACTGCAATTTGCCTGTTCCCGGCAATCGTTAAGTTTTGCAGAAAATATAACAAGAAAATTCCTCTTATTGCGGCCAGCATTGTTTTCACATTGGTATTTGCCTTTATTTATGTTGGAGACAAAATTGCTGCCATGTTCCAGGGGCACGAATTGGTAATCGGCATCGTTGTCGGTATATTGGTTGCATTCCCGTTTGCCGCTATCAATATTCTTCCTCAGTCTGTAATTTCAGATATCATTCAGTTGGATTGCCTGGAAAGCGGTGTAAACAGAGAGGGTATATTCTCTGCGGTTAAAACATTCATAGAAAAAATTGCAATCAGTATTGCAATGATGATTGTTTCAAGCGTATTGGCGGTAGGAGCTGTTAACGGTGAGTCGGTTGGAATGAAAGGCGTTAAACTGACCGGTGTATATGCAGGCGTATTCAGCTTGATATCTTTAGTTATGTTTATCCTTTATGATGACAAAAAAGTCAGTGAGGGTATTAAAAAGTTCAGCGGCAAGGGAGAAACAAAATGAAAAAACGGGCTTTATTATCAGAAGAAAGCAGAAAAAACCTTCCTTTGGAAATATGTATGAGTTATGCTGATACATTAACTCAAATGGTAAACTGTAAAACTGTTTTTACTAATGATTTTGCCAATCAAGCCGAATATGAAAGGTTTTATAAAATCATTGAAGAGCGTTTTCCGACGCTTTTTGAAAAAGCAGAACGGTTAACTTTCGGCAGCGGATGTTTTGTTTATGTGATTCGTGGAAATAATGCGCAAAAAAATGTTATGCTCATGTCACATCACGATGTTGTTGACGGCAGCGATGATTGGAAAACCGACCCTTTCAGCGCCGTAATTACAGACGGCTCTTTGTATGGCAGAGGTACTATTGATACAAAAACACCTCTGTTTGCAGAACTTCAGGCCTGTGAGGAGTTGCTGCGGGAAGGCTATGATTTTAACGGCATAAACCTTTACATAGGATCTTCCAATAACGAAGAAGTCTGCGGAGACGGAATGGTTCTGGCAACAGACTATTTCAAAGAAAACGGTATCCACTTTGACGCAGTTCTGGATGAGGGCGGAGCAATTACCACGGGTATGCTCCCCGGCGTTAAGGAGAAGAGTGCGATGGTTGCAGTGCATGAGAAGAGCAGACACATGTATCGTTGTACTGCCCGGAAAAAGACAAAAGGTCATGCCGGCTTGAATCCAACAGATGACGACATGATTTCGCAAATGAGTGCCTTCATTCAAGAGGTGGAGCACAGTAAAATTTATAAGAGCAGTTTTTCGCCTGAGGTTCGTGCAACATTTGAAATTCATGCACCGTATATGCCTTTTCCTTTGAGTGTACTGATGGGTAATTTGAATGTATTCGGACCGGTGGTCAAAAGGGTGATGCAGAAAATTCCACAGGCAAAGGCAATGCTTTCAACGGGAATTTCATTCACAACAATTTTCGGCGGAACAAAGGAAGACCCGCAAATTCGGGCTAAAGAAGTTGTATCCACAATGTTCCTGCGTTGCGTTCGGGAGGACGACCTGTACCGTGGTCTTGAAAAAATCAAAAAGATTGCTGCAAAGTATGGGGTAGAAATTGAAGAAACAGAGAGGGATTACTGCCGGCCAACATCATTTGAGAATAAACCTTTCAAGATTTTGGAGAGCGTAATTTGTGAAAACTTCCCTGATGTGATTGTGTCGCCGTTCCTCTTGACGGCAGGAACCGATGCAAGACGATTTACGGATATTGCAGAGAACATTCTGCGCTTTGCACCCATTGATTTGGATCAGGCGCAATATGCGTCTGTCCACGGAGTAGATGAGCATATTAAAATTCAGAATATCGGGCAGTGCGTTTGTTTTTATAAGGATTTTGTTAAGAAATACTCAAATTCGTAATTTGGAAAGAAAAAATAATTTTTAAAGCTAAGAGGATAATAAAATGAGTATTTACAATGAACCCAGAATCAAAGACCCTATCACTGTTGCAATCCGCGAACAACTTGAGCACAGAGCTTTGTGGATGTATGTTCTTTGCGATGAAGCAAACAAAAAAGGACTTCCGTCAACTGAATATGCACCTGAAGCAATTAAGCGTGTCGGACTTTATCAAGGAGCATTACTTCGAAAAAAAGGCAAAAAAGGCAATTCCCTTAAAGGCTTAAAAAGGTCACTTTTTTCAATTTTTGCGCAGGCGATTTTTGAAATGAAAATCAGGCAGTGTGATGACGACCATTTAAGCATAGATTTTCATTACTGTCCGCTTGTTAAGGCATGGCAGAAGCAGGGCTGTACCGATGAGGAAATACGCATGCTTTGTGACCATGCAATGTGTGGAGACAGAGGCATAGCTGAAAGCTTCGGATGTGTTCTTGACTTGCCGAAGACGATTGCCCGTGGCGATGATGTGTGCGAAATCCGTTTTCACCGTCCCGGAAAATAATTACTCTTTGAGTCAAAAAAAGACAGGGGGCTGTCCGAACGGGGCGGCCTGCTAAGAAGTATAACAACAACCGGGCAGCCGAAAAAAGGTTGCCCGGTTGCCGGTGTTTATGGTTACAAAGGACAGTTGTGTTAATAGGAACGCCGGGCATTGCGAAAGGCAAGAAAAAAGGATTTCCCATTGACAACCGACCGTTCGTTAGCTATAATATAGACAAACACTTAATTTGCGAAGAAGGGGATTTTGAAATGGAGAGAGGAAACACAAAGAGGGAAATTCTGGAAGCGGCGCTGGATCTGTTCTCAGTTCAGGGATTTGAATCCACCTCTATCTCTCAAATTGCAAGCGCAGTCGGTATTCGTAAGGCATCACTTTACAGCCATTTTGAAAATAAGCAGGCTCTTTTGGATGCACTGGTGCAGGAAGTACTAGAGCAGTATGAGCAGCACTCACTTTTTGCAAGGCCGGATTGGGAAAAAGATGCCGGTGACCTTCCGGTGACTGCTGATGACGCTGTTCAGATTATCCGCAAACAGATCAGCTATATAATTCATGAACCCTATATCAGCAAGGCACGGAAAATGCTGGTTATCGAACAGTACCGGAACCCGGAGCTGGCGAAGTTGCAGACCAAGCAGAACTACTCCGATGTGCTGGGGTATTTTACCGGAATTATAAAGCATCTTATCCGTCTGGGTGTTCTGAGAGAAGATGACCCGGAGATCATGGCGGCTCAATTCTGTCTTCCGATTTCTGTGTGGATTAACCTTTGCGACCGGGAACCTCAACGGGAGACGGAGGTTATGGAACTGGCGGACAGGCATATCCGGCAGTTTTTCCGGGTGTATGGAAAGTAAAGTGTACAATCGAAAATAATTGAGAA
>JAEDHZ010000059.1 GCA_016292705.1 Clostridiaceae bacterium | reverse complement strand
GTCTCCGCTTTCATTATCTACAGAATACAATGTTTTGTCAATCACTAATGCAATATTCCCTTGTCCGGCAAAAAGAAAAAGGTTATAATTCACATCAATCGAAAGATAAACGCTGAATGTGAACTATAACCTAATATTGTTTGATTTTTAGAAAAGCGTTGATTTTATTTTCTGAACTGCTGTTTCATTCTCTGCTCTTTTGAAAGTATGACCTTTCTGAGCCTGAGTGAGGTCGGAGTGACCTCAAGCAGTTCGTCGTCTTTGATGAACTCCATGCACTGTTCAAGGCTGAGAACAGTGGGCGGAACAAGGCGGAGTGCATCGTCCGAGCCGGAGGCTCTTGTGTTGGTCAGATGCTTTTGCTTGCAGACATTGCAGACAACATCCTCGCTTTTTGCACATTCGCCGACTATCATGCCTTCATAAACCGGGACACCCGGACCGACAAAAAGGCGGCCTCTGTCCTGAGTGTTGAAAAGACCGTATCCGGTGGTTTCGCCCGTTTCGTGAACAACAATCGAGCCTCTTTCCCTTGTCTGGATATCGCCTTTGAACGGTTCATATCCGGCAAAGAGCTGGTTGAGAATACCGTTGCCGTTGGTGTCGGTCATGAACTCGCTGCGGTATCCGATGAGACCTCTTGCGGGGATTCTGAACTCAAGGTGAGTCATTCCTCCGTCACGGACACCCATGTTTTCAAGCTCGCCTTTCCTTGAACCGAGTTTTTCCATGACTGAACCGACATACTGTTCTGGAACTTCAACAATGAGAAGTTCCATAGGCTCCAGGAGAACGCCGTTTTCCTTTTTCATGATAACCTTTGGCCTTGAAACCTGAAATTCATAGCCCTGGCGGCGCATTGTTTCAATGAGGATTGAAAGGTGGAGCTCACCTCTGCCGCTGACCTTGAAGGTGTCGGTGGTGTCTGTTTCCTCAACACGCATACTGACATTGGTTTCAACTTCCTTGAAAAGGCGGTCACGGATGTTGCGTGAGGTAACAAACTTGCCCTCCTGACCGGCAAAGGGACTGTTGTTGACAATGAAGTTCATTGAAATTGTCGGTTCGTCAATCTTGACAAAGGGGAGCGGTTCAAGGTGATCCGGGTCGCAGGCGGTTTCACCGATGTTCAGGTCGGAAATGCCCGAAACGCAGATGAGGTCGCCGAGCGAGGCTTCCTCAACCTCAACCCTTTTGAGTCCCTCAAACTGATAAAGCTTTGATACCTTGACATTCTGGTACTCTCCGTCGGTTTTGCAAAGGACAACCTGCCCGTTGCGTTTGATGCTGCCCCTTTCAACTCTGCCGATGCCGATTCTACCGATGTAATCATCATAATCGAGGCTTGAAAAGAGGATCTGGAGCGGACCATTCATGTCTCCGGCGGGCGGATCAATGTTTTCAAGGATTGAGTCAAACAGCGGACGCATATCACCCTCACGGACAGTGGGATCGAGCGAGGAATAGCCGTCTCTTGCCGAAGCATAAACAACGGGGAAGTCAAGCTGATCCTCCTGAGCGCCAAGTTCAATGAAAAGGTCAAGAACTTCGTCAATGACTTCGGCCGGTCTTGCGCCCGGGCGGTCAATTTTGTTGACAACAACGATGACCTTCTTTTTGAGACCGAGAGCCTTTTTGAGAACGAATCTTGTCTGCGGCATACAGCCCTCAAAAGCGTCAACAAGGAGCAGAACGCCGTCAACCATCATGAGAATGCGCTCAACCTCTCCGCCGAAATCGGCGTGACCCGGAGTGTCAACAATGTTGATTTTCACTCCGTTATAATGAACTGCGGTGTTTTTGGAAAGGATTGTTATTCCTCTTTCCCTTTCAAGGTCGTTCGAGTCCATAACACGCTCGGCAACCTGCTCGTTCTGGCGGAAGATGCCGCTTTGCTTGAGAAGCTCGTCAACGAGGGTTGTTTTGCCGTGGTCAACATGCGCAATGATTGCAACATTTCTGATATCCTGTCTGACATCCATAATATCACCCTGTTTTAACTTATTTATCCATATATGTTTTCGCATAACAGCCACTTATTCTATCACGGATTTCAAAATAAAGCAAGTTGAAATTGCATAAGCAGAACGCTTGCTTTTTGTGCAAAATGAACAGTAGATTTAGAATTTATTTTGATTGACAGATAGGGATAAATAATGTATAATATTGAGGATTAGTGAGCAGTGGCTCGCCGAATATTCTGAAGCGGTTATAAAATTCAAATATCAGGAGGCTCAACATTCATGGACACAAGATTCGCAATCACTGATTATGTTGACGCAAAAGCCGTTACCGAGAAACTCGATAACCTTATCCGTCAGCCGATCTACACCATCAAACCGGACGCTCTCAAGGCTTATGAAGAAAACTATTTTGAAAAGAAGTGCCAGAAGTCAAAGGCAATGATCGACGAAGCAAAGCAGATCATCCCCGGCGGTGTTCAGCATAATCTTGCTTTCAACTATCCGTTCCCCCTTGTTTTCACAAAGGCAGACGGCGCAAAACTTTATGATATCGACGGAAACGAGTATTACGATTTTCTTCAGGCCGGCGGTCCGACAGTTCTCGGCTCAAACCCGAAGATCGTCAGAGATCAGGTTATCGACCTGCTCAACACCTGCGGTCCTTCAACCGGACTTTTCCATGAGTTTGAGTATAAGCTTGCAAAGAAGATCTCCGATTCAATGCCGACGGTTGATATGTTCCGTATGCTCGGTTCGGGAACTGAGGCATGCATGGTTGCCTGCCGTGTTGCAAGGCTTGCAACAAAGAAAAAGCACATCCTCAAAATGGGCGGCGCATATCACGGCTGGTCGGATCAGCTCGGCTACGGTATCCGTATTCCGGGAACAAAGTTCACTCAGGCTCACGGTGTTCCCATGCGCCTCATGAGAGATACACAGGAATTTTTCCCGAACGATCTCAATGATCTTGAAAAGAAGCTTCGCAGGAATCAGCTTTGCGGCGGAACCGCAGCTGTTTTCATCGAGCCGGTTGGTCCGGAAAGCGGAACAAGACCCCTTTCCAAGGATTTCAACAAGGGCGTTGAAAGGCTTTGCCGCAAGTACGGCGCACTTCTCATCTTCGATGAGGTTGTTACCGGCTTCAGAATCGGCATGTCAGGTGCTCAGGGCTACTACGGTGTTGAACCCGACCTTACCATCTTCGGAAAGGTTATCGCAGGCGGCTATCCGGGCGCAGGCGGAATCGGCGGCAAGAGAGAGTACATGAAATACATGGGCGCAGGTCTTGACGGCGCACAGAAGATCAAAAAGGCTTTCTGCGGCGGAACAATGGCTGCAACTCCGCTTTCATGCTGCGCAGGTTATTTCACTCTTGAAGAGATTGACAAGCAGAACGCTTGCCAGAAAGCCGGCTTAATGGGCGACAGAATCACCAAGGGTCTCAACCACATCATTGATAAGTACAACCTTCCGTTTGTTGCTTTCAATCAGGGTTCAATCTGCCACATGGAAACTGTCGGAACAATGCACTTTGCAATTGACTGGAGCAAGCCGTGGACAATTCCGGCAATCCTCAAGGAAACCGACATCCGCAAGAAGGAAATGACCCACATGGGCGCTGCATATATGGCAGAAGGACTTGTTACCCTTGCAGGCTCAAGACTCTACACTTCTGCAGCATATAACGAGGAAATGATTGACGACGCTCTTGCCCGTTTCGACAGGGTTTTTGCAAATGTTGCAATCAAGCAGGACTGATAAATAACAATATAATCAAAAGGGCAGAATCAGTGCGTTTCGGTTCTGTCCCTTTTCTGAATGAGAGGTAATTATGGAACTTTTAAAGGCAAAGGAGATCGTTGTTGAAGCCGGAAAAAAGCTTGTTTCAACCGGTCTTATCGCAAGAACATGGGGCAATGTAAGCTGCCGTGTTGACGATGACAGCTTTGTCATCACTCCCAGCGGCAGGGCTTATGAGACTCTCACTCCGGACGATATTGTCCTTGTTAAAATGGCTGACCTTTCTTATGAGGGCGAAATCAAGCCGTCAAGCGAAAAGGGTATCCATGCCCAGTGTTATCTTCTTCGTCCGGAATGTAATTTTGTTATCCATACACATCAGGTCAACGCTTCAATTGTCAGCGCACTCGGCTGCGACATCAACGATGTTCCGGCCGAAAGCGCCGCAATCATCGGAGACAACATCCCCGTTGCTTCCTACGGTCTTCCCGGAACAGGTAAGCTCAGGAAGGGTGTTGTCAATGCACTCATGCGCTCTGCTTCAAAGGCTGTCATCATGAAGCACCACGGCGCCGTTTGTCTCGGCAAGGATTATGATGAGGCATTCAGAATTGCTTCAGAGCTTGAAACCGTCTGTCTCAGACATCTCTATGGCAAGTACAGCTCAATGACGGAAAAAACCGCAGAAAGCTTCAAGGATATCTGTGATTATGTTTCCGAGCTGAAAAAGCGTGCCGATGCGCCGTCACCGTATGTTGTTCCCTATGACAGCACCCGTACAGGAAATGTTGTTGTTATGAAGGACAAGGACGGCAACGAAAAGTATACGCTTTCGCTCAGCCTTGAAAAGGTCATTCTCGGCGGAGACTTCCCTTCAGAGGCTGATATGCACCTTGCCGTTTATAAAAAGCGTGATGACATCAACTGCATCATCCATTCAGACAAGGAAGAAGTTGTTGCCGCTTCAAAGGTTACAAAGGTTCTTCGTCCGCTGCTTGACGATTTTGCGCAGATTGCCGGAACAACCGTAAAATGCGTTGAGTTCAATCCGAACGATACTCTCCGAACTTCCAAAAAGGTTGTCAAAGCGCTCGGAAAGCACAAAACCGCCGCTCTCATCAAGGACAACGGCGCAATCTGCTGCGGAATCAATCCCGATGAAGCAGAGGCTTCGGAAATGGTTACCGCAAAGAACTGCAAAGCCTTTGTTGCAAGTCAGATGTATGACAAGGTCAAATATATCGGAAAGCTTGACTCCGTTCTCATGAATGTGATTTACAGAGTAAAGTATTCAAAGCAGAAGTGAATATAAATGAAAAGCCATGAAGCAAACCTGTTTGGGAAGCTTCATGGCTTTTTGGCGGTGTGATCTCTTCTTTAATTATTTGTTCTTCCAAATTTTTTTGAAGCCTTTAATAATATTGGCAGCAGCGTAAGAAGCATAACCGACGAGACCTAATCCGACAAAAGTAATAGCAGCAGACATGATCCATTCACCTCCCTTCAATGTTTTCACTATGGGCAAAACGCTGAAAATCAAAGATTAATTAATGACTTTCGGTCTTTAGCAGACCCGGTTATTACTCATAGTTATAGAAAACAACTGTCTGATTGTATTTATATTGCATAAACAACCAAAGTGACAGTTGGCTTCTATCGGCAAGTAACTTTTGAAGCAACGGTTGTTTTGCTTAATGGTTTTCAGATGCTTTAGTTTTAATCAGCTTGTTTACTGAAAAAAATTTCAATTGCGTGTTTATAATATGAACTTCGGTAAACAAATTGTTTACTCAAATTATAGCAAACAATTTGTTTACCGTCAAGAGTTTTGGTAAACATTTTGTTTATAATCATAGCAGGAGGACTTACTGTTATGGATTATACAAAGCGTCTATATGATTTGCGTGTGGATCATGATTTGAAGCAGGAGGATGTTGCAAAAGTTTTGAAGATAACAAAGCAGGCATACGGGCTTTACGAGAATAAAAAGCGTAGCCTGCCTATAGAAAGCTTAATTGTATTGTGTAAATTCTATAATGTTTCAGCCGATTATATACTTGGCTTGTCAGATGACATCTAAAATATATAGAAGTAAAAATGAGAATAATAAAAACCGCACCGTGAAGTCAATGTTGTGTTTTGTTAATAAAAACAACTTGACAAAATGGGTGCGGCTGTGTATAATATGAATGTAAGAAGGCTCTGCGATAAGCGGTTGCCCTAAGTTTAGTTATAAAAAATAACCGTCATCGTTAGAGCTGTTGGCGGTTATTTTTTTATTTTGATTTATTTCTTCGCCGATTCTATGTACGCAACCGATGCGACAAGAATTAGGAACAGCATTACCAAATATTCCATTGGCAACACCTCCTCCAAAGCGTCAGTCTCGGAGGATGAAATATTAAATAAAAAAAATTTTACCCTCCGGAAAAGAGTTAACTTTAAGGAGGGCAACCGCCTACCGTCTTTGCAGAGCCTATAATAGTTTTAACATGTTTGTTGGATTTTGTCAATAAAAATCGCTAAGCCTTGCGGCGTTGTTTCATTTGCTTTTTTCTTGAATCAATCAAACAGTCCCTTTTTAACTTCAACCTTAATCGGTTTAAAGCCTGCCTTTTCAACGGCTTTGAAAAGGGCTTCATCGGAAACATCCTCCGAAAGCGAAACAACAGCAGTTTTCTTTTCTGCGTCGGCCTTTGCACGCTTAACGCCGTTCAAAGCTGAAAGCTCGTCAGCAACGGCTTTTGCGCAGTGGGAACAGTGCATACCATCAATTTCAATAATCTTTTTCATTTCTAAAACTTCCTTTCCGTTGGTTGGATTATCCTGAATATCAGTTTCGGCAAATGCCGGTTTTTCCGTTTTAAAGAATCTCAGCCGCAGTGCGTTGAGAACAACACAGACCGAACTGAGGCTCATTGCACCGGCGGCAATCATTGGTGAAAGCTTAATGCCTGCCGGGAAGAACATCCTCTGCGGAAATGACTTCTTCTTTTCCGTTGCGCAGCATCGTTGCGGTTTCCGGCGCAAGGGAGCCGAGCATTTCAAGAACTGCCTTTGTTTTTCCCTTTGACAGAACAGCCGTAGCCTGCGGATTTCACTTTCATTATTATATCAGCTGCGGTGAGTGCTTTTTCATCATAGACAACGGTCATTGAGTTTGTCAGCAGATTGACCTGAACGTCCTTTGTTCCGCTCAGCGATTCAACGCTTTTTTGAACCCTTGCGCTGCAGGAGGCGCAGGTCATGCCTGTGACATCGAACTGTGTTTTCACAAATAATCACCTCTTGAAAGAGCGATTTGTCCATGCCTTCATTATATACCCGTCAAGTAGGAATTGCAAGTTGAAAGTTCGTTCAATTGAAAGTTTTTTTGGTGCATTTTGCTCGTTCATCACATGTCATCCGAAAAAAGAGTAAAAAACCGGTTTTCCAAAAAATATTTAGGCTAAATTGAATAAGTTTATGCAAAAAGCCTTGACTTTTTTTAAGAATTATTGTATTTTTGTCAGGTAAGATTCTCTCATACAAAAGAGAGCAGATTTCACCGCACGGAAACGGAATGGTGCGGTCAATTTTGAAAGGAGCAATCCAGAATGAAAAAAGAACTCAAAGTTATCGCAGTCGTTCTTGCAGGAATTATCGTTTTCCTTGCAGGCTTCGGTCTCGGTACTTCAAAGGGAATCACCATTGATGTCAAGGTTGACGGTGCAAACGCTGCAGTGGCCGGAAACGCAACTCAGGCAACGCAGGCAACTCAGGCACCCGCACCCGTTACCCAGGCACCTGCACCTGCAACTGAAGCTCCGGCAACCGAAGCTCCTGCAACAACCGCTCCGGCTGCACCTTCAGCAGACGCATCAAAGCCCGCTGACAACGGCAACGCTTCTGCACCGGCAGCAATTCCCTCCTCACCGAGTGAAATTGCAGCAAAGTATAATGAGGTTATTAACGCCCTCAAGAAGACTGAGAATGTTACCATTCATAAGGTCGGCGCTGTTAACATTGAGTGCACCGAGTGTTCGGTAGGTTTCCTCAAGGGCGTTGTTAACTCCATCCTCAAGAGCTTTATGTCCAACTCCGATGACACAATTCAGTTTACAGGCGGAAAGGGCACCAACTCAAAGGGCGAAGAGAAATGGGTCAATGACTATATCACACCGAGCGGCAGAGATGCAGCGGTAACCGAAAACGACCTTGCTTCCGCAACAGCAGTTGCTGAAGGTTCGGGTTATAAGATGACTCTTGTTTTCAAGAGCGAGCAGGCAAAATATGACGGCGCAAGCGGAACAAGCACAAATCCCACCAGCCACATGAACGCTATGGATCCGCTCAACCTTGCAACTCTTGAACTCCCGATGGGTGCTGAGATCACCAGCGCTGATATGACATATCCCGGCGCAACGGTTGAAGCAACTGTTGACGGCAGCGGAAAGATCACCAAGCTCGTCCTCAAGCTTCCGCTTGAAGGCAGGGGCACCGGTAACCTCAAGGGCGCATCCCTCACTGTTGGACTCAAGGGCAACCTTGATGACTCATTCGACATCACATATTGATTGCGATTAATTTAATCTGATTCAAACCGCTTGGCGAAGGCTCGTCAAGCGGTTTTTGTCGTTATCAGAGTCATTAAATTGGTTATTTTTCCAAAAAAAATATCAATTGTTTTCGTCATTTTAACCAAAATATTGAGTGGTTTTTGTTTGAACAAAATGTTAATGAATGGTTGACTTTTTGTTGCAAAATCGAGTATAATCATACTGTATATTTGTATTGTATTAC